>DATIGG010000419.1:0-2948 GCA_035454825.1 Thermodesulfobacteriota bacterium
CCAGTTTTTAAAAAAGGTGTACAGTATAAATGGAAATCAACAATTGATTCAGCTGCGGGAATCTCCGTGGATAATTGATCCTTAAATTAAGGACATGAAATCAAAACCATCGGACTTAATCGCAAATTAGATCTGATAAAGAACGCTGCCCAACAAGGCACTCAAGACGGACGTGGCAAAAAGCCGCCACGCCGCTTAGCTTAATCGTTCGGCATAGATGAAGGAAGATGGCAAGGAACATTGAAATAAAGGCCCGCATAGAAAATATTGACTCTATCTTTCAGCGAGCCGCGGCCCTCGCCGATGACGGTCCGGTTGTGATTATTCAAGACGACACCTTCTTCGCCTGCCACAACGGTCGATTGAAGCTTAGAGTCTTCTCACCTGAAGAAGGTCAGCTCATCTTCTATCGCCGTCCTGATCGGAAAGGACCAAAAGAATCATTCTACCTTATCTCCCCCACGACCGCTCCTAACTCCCTTCGCGAGTCCTTGTCGCTGGCTTATGGCCAAACGGGACGTGTCCGGAAGAACCGAACTCTTTTTCTTGCAGGAAGAACTCGCATCCACTTGGATCTGGTGGAGGGCTTGGGTAAGTTCCTTGAACTGGAAGTGGTGTTGGAGGAAGGGGAACTCGCTGAAACCGGCGAGGCCATCGCAAGGGACCTCATGGAAAAGCTGGGCGTTCAGTCAGACCAGCTCATTGAAGGAGCGTACATTGATTTGCTGGCATCAAAGACTGCCGAACGAAACGTTGGAGCCGATCGCTAGTGCTCCGGCTCAACTTTGTGTTATGCTCACTTCCAATCCGTAATCTTCGCCCTCAAGGATCACACTCGCGCAAGCATTTGGTGAACTCAACAAATTAAGGCCTGCCTGAATTGAGAATCTTCAGGGAGGCATAATTTGGGTGATATTTGTGTCTTATGACCCAAACCGACGAAGCTCCATCGATAATCAAAGGGGTTTTCGGTCATCGACCTCCGAGGATTTGGGTAACAAAAGATCATCTCCAAGGGAAAAAGCCATCCGGTCCGGGTCTTCCCCAGCATAATCAATTCAGTTCTACCCTTACCTCTCACTCATCACCTCTCGTCCGATTCGGGAAGCACCGGTTTAATATCGATGATAGGGGTTTCGTCCAAAGCCTATGGAGGATAGGAGATGGGATGGAGGATAAGCGTGTGTCCAATCTTTTTTTGATTCTGGAGCTGTCGATGAGAAAACCCTCAAGAAAAACTTTTCAGAAAATTGAAAAGTGGCGTCGAAAGTACTTAAAGCACCTTAATTACCCTGTCCTCCCTTGAGCCTCTTCCATTTGACCCATTTATGGCACATGGTTGGTTGGCTTGATGTCTTGTATTTGGAATATTTTTGGAAAAATGGTATATATTTGGCAGAACCGATCCAATAGGAGGTTGAAGTAATGGATTATTTTTTTGAAGCAATTTACGAAAATGGAGTCTTAAAGCCTCTTGAGTCTCTTAAGCTGCCCGATCACCAGAGGGTCAGTGTAACAATTCAGTTGCCACCAGTGGAAAATCCGGATGAAGAACTGAAATCATGGCACCAGGTGTATGCTGGTCTTTCTGATTCGGACATCCGTGAGATTGAATCCATGGCTGTCGATCGCAGTCACTTCATGGCTCAGGAGACTTGATTGTGCCGCCACTTGCCCTGCTCGATACGGATACCTTATCAGAGATCATGAAGGGGAAAAACGCCTCCGTCGAAAAACATGCCGGGGAGTATCTGAAGACCCATGGCCGATTCCGCTTTTCCGTGATCACCCGCTATGGAATCATGCGTGGATTAAAGGCGAAGCAGGCTACCCGACAATTGGCAATTTTTGAAGACAGATGCAAGAGGAGCTACTGACGACTGGAAAGATATGACCAAAACAAGTTACAGTAAAGCGGGTTATTTGTAAGAAGGATCTATCGTGGGCGAGATCACGGAGAGATGCCCGAGAGGCCGAAGGGGCACGATTGGAAATCGTGTATTCCGCTAATAACGGGATCGAGGGTTCGACTCCCTCTCTCTCCGCCATCCTACGCCAGGGCTTCGGTTGGCAAGTCAGAAAATTTGCTTCGCAAATTTTACTTTCGACCGGTTACTGGTTACTCTTGACTCAAACGCTATACTTCTAAATCATGCTGTAGATTTTAGAGTTAAGAGTTGAAAATGAAAAGTTGAGAGTATTTGACCATCGGTCAAATCTTGTTGATAGTCGGGTCCTGCGCAACGAATGGTTACAAACCCCGTCAGGTCCGGAAGGAAGCAGCGGTAGTCACCCTCTTCGTGTGCCGCAGGGGTGCCTGGCTATCAACAAGTTATTCATAACACCTCAAACCTCATGCCTCTAACCTCAAGCAAGAGTAAAAGATGTCCTATTTAGTTTTAGCCAGAAAGAAGAGACCCCAGGTTTTTGAGGATGTGGTTGGACAGCGTCCCATCACTCAAACCCTTCAAAATGCGATCTCCCAGCAGAGGGTGGCTCATGCCTTTCTGTTTACCGGGCCCAGAGGAGTGGGCAAGACTTCTACGGCCCGGATTCTGGCAAAAGCCTTGAACTGTGACAAGGGCCCTCAGATTAATCCCTGTAATCAATGTTCGGTCTGTAAAGAGATCTCGGATGGAAATTCGATCGACGTGATCGAGATTGATGGGGCCTCGAATCGGGGGATTGATGAGGTTCGAGAACTGAGGGAAAACGCACGCTACAGTCCTGCCAAGAGCCGGTATAAGATTTTTATCATCGATGAAGTTCACATGTTGACCCTCCCTGCCTTCAACGCCCTGCTCAAGACGTTGGAGGAACCGCCTGCACACATCCTCTTTATTTTTGCAACCACAGAGCCCCATAAAATTCCCGCCACGATCCTTTCGCGGTGCCAACGATACGATTTCAAGAGAATTCCCTTGGGCGAGATCGTCCAGCATCTGAGG
>DATIGG010000420.1:0-3361 GCA_035454825.1 Thermodesulfobacteriota bacterium
CCATGGAGCTTCATGGTTGCGTCGCAAAGTGGGATGGCGATCGCCTCACCGTATGGGAGTCTACCCAGGGAGTTTATCCGGTCCAGGCAAGACTTGCCGAGGTTCTTGATCTTCCTTTAGCGAATGTGCGTGTCATTGGCCACTATATGGGAGGCGGTTTCGGGAGCAAGCTTCAGGCCGGGAAATACACGGTCATCGCGGCCCTTCTTGCAAAAAAGAGTGCCCAGCCCGTCAAACTCTTCCTCACCCGGGAAGAGACCTGTCTCTGCGTTGGCAACCGGCCTCCAAGCAATATGAAGCTCAAAGCGGGTATCAAAAAAGACGGTACCCTCACCGCTCTCGAATTTAGCTGCCTGGGTACGGGAGGAGCCTACCCTGCCGGAGGGACTTCTCTGGTCGATTGGCAGATCCGGGATCTTTACAAATGCCCTAATGTCCGGACATCGATGACCGATGTTTACATCAATGCCGGACCTTCAAGACCGTTCAGAGCCCCCGGACATCCCCAGGGGTCCTGGGCGCTTGAACAGATGCTCGATGCCCTGGCTGAGGCGATAAAGAAGGATCCCGTCGAACTTCGGTTGAAGAATATCCCTACCTATAGCCAGGCGAGGGAAGGGAACCCTCCCTACACGACCACAGGCCTCAAGGAGTGTCTGGAAGAGGGTGCAAAGGTTTTTGGATGGGAAGAGGCAAAGAGAAAGGCTGCTGAAACGAATAGAAAGGGACACGTCCGCCGGGGTGTCGGAATGGCAAGCGGTCTCTGGGTTGCGGGGGGCGGCAATCCACCCTCCACCGTGATTGTTAAACTCTTCTCCGACGGCAGTGCCAATCTCAACATGGGTGCCAGTGATATAGGGACCGGAACCAAGACCGTGATGGCCATGGTTATTGCAGAAGAATTAGGGATACCCATAACGAAGATCCAGATTGAGCATGCGGATACGGGAACGACCCAGTATGCAACTCCGAGCGGAGGGAGTAAGACCGTGCCCACAGAATCACCGGCTGTTCGGGCGGCTTCGGTGGAAGTCAAACGGCAACTCCTCGAGCTTGCAAGCAAAGAGCTCATGGCGGACGGGGCCGACCTGATCCTGAAGAATGAGGAAGTTGTTTCAAAGAGTGATTCTTCCAAAAAGATCAAGATCGCCAGTCTCTCCGAACTGAAGAAACGAGGGGTTCTGCTTGGAGTTGGCTACCGGGGACCTAACCCGCAAGGCAAGGTGGTGAACCCTTTTGCCGCCCAGTTCTGCGAGGTCGAGGTAAATATCAAAACGGGTGAAGTCAAGGTGTTGCGATTTTTGAGCGCCAATGAGAGCGGCCGGGTGATGAACCGGCTGACCTTTGACAACCAGGTCATTGGCGGGATCACGATGGGGATTGGGCTTGCCATGACAGAGGTCCGCATCCTCGATGAAAAACAGACAGGAAAGATGGTGAACCGGAACTGGCACGACTACAAGATTCCGACTGCCCTCGATGTTCCATTGGAAGTTCAATCATTACCCATCGAACTGGAGGATCTTGAGGCAAACAGCACAGGTGCGAAGGGGCTGGGTGAACCGGTTACCATCCCCACGGCAGCAGCGGTTGCCAATGCAGTCTATCACGCCACGGGAATCCGGGTGACGACATCACCGATTCATCCAATGAAACTCAGCCAGTTGCTTTCACGCAGGAAGGAGGGATGAACCATGCTTCCGAGTTTTGCTTATACCCGACCTAAATCCCTGAAGGAGGCGGTTCAACACCTCTCATCCGATGGTGCCAGAATCCTTGCCGGCGGAACTGACCTCCTTGGCTGTCTTCGTGACGATATCTTTCCTGCAAAAAAGATTGTCAGCCTCAGTCAGCTCAATGACCTGCGTGGGATCCGTCTGATGAAAGATGGAGGATTAAGGATTGGCGCCCTTACCACGATCACTGAACTGGAGAACAGCAAGATCATCCGGGAACATTACCCGGCCCTTGCAAAGGCTGCCGCTGAGGTAGCCAGCCCCCAACTGAGAAACCAGGGCACAATGGGCGGGAACCTCTGTCAGAAACCCAGATGCTGGTACTACCGGGGAGAATTTCACTGTCTACGCAAGGGTGGGGACAAGTGCTATGCCATCAGGGGTGAGAACCAGTTCCACTGTATTTTTGGAAGCGGCGGCATCTGCTACATTGTTCATCCTTCAGACACGGCTCCGGCTCTGGTGGCTTATGGAGCAACTGCCAGGGTAGTCGGACCCAAAAGCACGAGAACCGTGCCGCTCGAAAAATTCCATGTCCTGCCGCGTGAGGATGTTCAAAAAGAGACGGTGCTGAAACCGGACGAGGTCCTGGCAGAGATTCTTCTCCCACCGCCGGTGAAAGGGCTTTGCACCTCCTTTCGCAAGGTGAGGGCACGTCAGTCCTGGGATTTTGCTCTGGCTGGAGTCACCCTTGTTTTGCAATTCAAGGAGGACCATGTGGTGAAGTCCCGGGTTGTGCTGAGTGGAGCAGCCCCCGTTCCCTGGCGATCCAAAGAAGTGGAAGGCGTGATTACAGGCAAACGGTTGGATGCTGAAACTGTGGCACAGGCAGTCGAGGCCGTTGTAAAGAATGCCGAACCCCTCGAACAGAATGGATACAAGATTTCCCTTTTCCGGGGGGTAATTGAAGAGGAATTGTCTGCAATCGTTAAGATGTAGCATCAATTTGTTATAATAGATTTGAAGCGGACCGGAAAAGGCGCGCCGATGAAAAGCAGTGAATACGGAAGGTATCCGAAGGTTAAAAAAGTGGGAGGTAATAAGTCGGTTGATGAAGTCCTCAAGGAGGTGAAAAAGGCGGCCCCTCCTTACAGTGATTACCGAGAGCGATCACTCAGGATTCATGGCTTGATCTGTGGCCGATGTGGCAGGGAGTTCGATCATACAAACAGGCATCTTCTGACCGTCCATCACAGGGATGGGAATCACCTGAATAATCCGCCGGACGGGTCGAACTGGGAAAACCTCTGCGTCTACTGTCACGAGGAAGAGCACATCCTTTAATAATTAAGATGTAAAGGTAAAATGTGGCGCTTCGTTCTCGAAATGAGAGGAGAGCGCCTTGCCTTCAAAACCTTGAAAAGCGGACCATTAGAAAGGCGGTTAGCTTTTGATCTCCCTTTACAATAGGGATAAGTTTGTGTTAAAAAAATCTGTAGATTAACCTACCCGTTTAGATTGGAAGCCTCTAAAAGTTATCATATCCTGCGAGGATTCGCCTTCCATCTGAAAAGGTTAAGGGAGCTTCTCATGCATTACGTCAAAATCATTGGGACGGGTTCTTATGTTCCTGAAAGGATCCTTACAAACCGTCATCTGATGGAAATCGTGGATACGAGCGACCG
>DATIGG010000421.1:0-2585 GCA_035454825.1 Thermodesulfobacteriota bacterium
GAAAAAGAATACGACATTCTTGCTGTCTCAGCGGGATTTGACCGGCATGAAGAGGACTGGGGAGGCCTGCTCAAGACCGAGGACTATTTTAATATCGGGAAATGGGTGAAAGAGTCTTCGCTTCAACATTGCCAGGGACGACGGTTTGGCGTTCTTGAGGGAGGATATAACCATGCCGTCCTCGGAAGAAATGTGAGCCGCTTTCTTCAAGGATTGATGGGTAACCCCTCATTTACAGGTTCGATTGGACCGGGGTAGTCTCCCCTCCGAGACCTTGAAATGCGGATCATGGGAGGAGAGTAATGGACGGGTAGTGCTAAAAGCACCGTTTTAGAGGTATCAAGCCCGTTGGCTCATCGCTCAAAGGTGCCGCTTCAAGTTCTCTCCGGAGAGACCACCCCGATCCTTGAGGTAGATTTGCGATCATAGCTGAGGGGTTACATTGATGGATTGATACCCTTCCGGGGTGATCATTCCATAAGTGACGGGAAACATCACCTCTCCCTGCTCTTTCAATCGTTCCATTCCTTCCTTCACCTTCGCCAAGATCTCTGTTAAAGACCCTTTCTCTTTACAGATCTTATTCAACTGGAACTCGAGCCCCATTCTTCTTGGAAGCGAGAAAGCAGCGGAAATCTCATCTCCGTCGAGTTGGGGAAGTTTCTTCTTGGTCCAGAGGAAGTAAAGGCGGAAGCGCATTGCCGAGTCTTTCTCCGTTTTTCCTGCGAGAATGAAAGAGACCTGATGGATCGGGTCGATGGGAAGGATCTCACATTTCTTTCTCATGAAGCGTTCATGCTCCGTTGAGAGAAAGGCAAGGGCTGCGCCATAAAGGTCCTGGACATCCTTTATTTCCTCTTCCTGGATAAATTGTTTCAGGGCATTTCCCATCTCGATCCCTTCAGCCGCCCCTGCGGTCAAAAGGGCACAATGCGAAGTGAGGGGAAGCAAGCGGCCGACCTGAAGAGGGATCTCTTTCCCTTTCTCATCCAGGTGAACGGCCCGATTCTCTGCAGCTAATATAATCCCGTTGCTATTCTGTGCGACGATGATCTGTGACATCCTCCTCTTTTCCTCCCCGAATTAAAGAATCGCAGAGCGCATAGAGCTGGCGCAAAGCGTAACCGCCTATTTAAAGATCGCCTCCTTCACAGTTTCAGCCATTTGGGAACCACCACAATTCCTGAACCGGTAACAGTGAATCGTTTCGCATCGTCTTCAAGATGATAACCGATTTCCATCCCGGACGGGATCTGAACCTCTTTGTCGATGATGGTTCTCCTGATCTTCACATGTCTCCCGACTTCGACCCCTTCCAGAAGAATCGAGTCCTCCACCTCTGCATAACTGTGGACCCTCACGTTCGGAGAAAGGACCGTTCTCTTGACAGTTCCGCCACTGATGATACATCCATTGGAGAGGACTGAATTGAGGGCTGTCCCCCTTCTTCCCTCCTCGTCCAGAACGGTTTTTGCCGGAGGAAAAGGCGACTGATAGGTGAGAATAGGCCAGTAAGCGTCATAGAGATTGAGATGGGGGGTAACAGAGACCAGATCGATATTGGCTTCGAAATAGGCATCGATCGTCCCCACATCCCGCCAATATCCTGTTCCTCCCTGATCTCCTCCCCGGAAGTCGAAGGCAAAGACCTTGTCCTTTTGGATCATTCTGGGAATGATATCTTTGCCGAAATCGTGACTCGATTCTGATCGCGCATCCTCAATCAATCGTCGGACAAGAACCTCTGTGTCAAAGACATAAACCCCCATGGAAGCGAGGATCCCTTCCGGATCTCCGGGGATGGTTTTCGGCAGCTCCGGCTTCTCTTCAAATCCAATCATGCGGCTATCCTCATCGACCCCAATGACACCAAACTCTCTCGATAATCCCCGATCCATCCGGATCGCAGCCACCGTGAGATCCGCCCCTCGTTTGAGGTGGGAGGCGATCATCTTCCGGTAGTCCATTTTATAGATATGATCTCCGGAAAGAATGAGGACGTGGTCCGGCTTCTCCTGCTGCAGCAAATAGATATTTTGAAAAATGGCATCCGCCGTACCTTGATACCACTGTTCACCCATTCTCTGCTGGGCAGGAATGACGCCGATGAACTCTCCCAGAGGAACGGACAGAATATTCCAGCCAAACTGAATGTGGCGGTGAAGGGAAGTCGATTTATACTGGGTAAGGATATAGATCCGTCGGATATCCGAATTGACACAATTGGAAAGGGTAAAGTCTATGATCCGGTAGATCCCGCCGAAAGGAACCGCTGGCTTGGCCCGGTCCCGGGTGAGAGGATAGAGCCTCTCCCCTCGGCCGCCTGCCAGAATCATGGCCAGGACCTTCTTCATCTCTTCCTGCCCTTCTTCAGGAGGTCCCGGATCGTCTGCTTCAGCTCCCGGAGGTCCGACGACTTGGCCACATAGGCATCGGCTGCCCAACTCATAAAATCCTCCCGATATCCCGGATAAGAAGTATGAATGACGATGGGAATATTCCTCTCTCTTCCCATGATCTGGCCGAGGGCCTCCATCCCATCCATGACCGGCATCACGATATCGAGAATGATGAGATCAGGCTTG
>DATIGG010000422.1:0-10577 GCA_035454825.1 Thermodesulfobacteriota bacterium
TCTGAGCCAAAAGCGTGCCTCTTTGAGCTCCTTCAGAACGACACTCATTTTGTGGAGGAAATCAGATCGCGATTCAGCCCCGCAGGCTTCTTCGTAGTTCGATCCGCTTGAAGTCCCGGCTCTTATTAATTGACCGCCCACATGCCTTCCGGCAAATGTATTCGGCAATGTGTCTGCAATCCTGATCACGCTTACGGCAAAATCAAGTAACCTATCTGTTAAGTCTTTTTCGTTCTTAAAATTAATAGTTGCTAATTTTGCATTGTTCATTTTGCAATGATGTTTACTGGAGCACTTTCATTATTCGGAGGTCGGTCTTGATATGGACCACTCTTCCGTCCTCATAGGTGATCGTTGTGTCCATGTGGACTTTATCGGTATCGGAGTAAAGGCCATTGACAATGTCTTTGTACCGTTCTTCGACAAAGGCCCTTCGTAATTTCCGGGTTCGGGTCAGTTCATCATCGTCTGCATCAAATTCCTTGTAGAGATTTATAAATTTATTGATCTTTGCCACGGGAGGGAGATCTTTATTCATCTTGACGATCTCTTTTCGAATGAGTTCATAAACTTCGGGTATCTGAGATAGCTCTGAATAGCTGGTGTAGGCAATATTACGGGCTTCAGCCCAGTTTCCAACCACCGAATAATCGATGCAGATCACGCTGGTGATATAAGGTCTATTGTCACCGATGGCCCAGACATCCTTAATGTAAGGACTGAATTTAAGCCTCGTCTCCAGATACTGGGGAGCAAACTTCGTCCCGTCCTTTAAGGTCATGACGTCCTTGGTCCGATCAAAAACGACGAGATGGCCGTCTCCATCAATGAAACCTGTATCCCCGGAGTGAAGCCATCCATCCCTTAAGGACTTTGTTGTCTCCTCCGACATTTTGTAATATCCGATGAAGACCGAGGGGCTTTTTGAGATGATTTCTCCTTCCGGCGTAATGTTGACTTCTGTTTCAGGGATGGGTTTACCCACGGTGTCAAATTTGATATCGTCGTCCCGATGGAGCACCGAGATACCCGCAATCTCGGTCTGACCATAGATCTGCTTCAAATTGACTCCGATGGCATGAAAAAAACGGAAATGGTCCGGTCCCATGGCCGCCCCCCCGGTGTACGTGTCCCGAATCCTTGAAAGGCCAAGATGATCTTTCAATTTCTTATGAACACTCGCATAAGCAAGGGCATCGAGGACTCTCCAGTACCAGGAGATGGGCCTTTTCGAAAATTTCAGATCGGCCTTGTGATACCCGATCTCCATCGCTAATTCATAGGCTTTTCGTTTAATCCATGAGGCATCGAGATATTTGACTTGGACATTCCGAACCATCTGTTCGTAAACACGGGGCGGGGCGAACATCACATGGGGGCCGATTTCACGGATATTTTCCTGGGCGGTCTCGGGTTCCTCCGGGAAATTGAGGGTAAACCCAGCCTGGATTCCACAGGAGATCGACATCATCTGTTCCCCAATCCAGGCAAAAGGGAGATAGGAGACAAAATCATCGGTTTCGAAATAAGGATCGACCCGCATCAGATTGCGACCCATGGTGAGCATATTGTAATGGGTCAGGAGGGCTCCTTTCGGAAGGGCCGTCGTTCCGGAGGTATAAAAAAGAAGGCAGACATCGTCTCCTTTTCCTTTCATCACGAGATCCTCAAAGAGCCCAGGTTCTCGCTTTCCCATTTCTTCCCCGATCTTCATCACCTCCTTGAGGCTGATCAGAATCGGATCGTCATAAGGCCGCATTCCCTTTGGGTCATCCCAGATCATCCTTTTGACCTTGGGACATTTCTCCTTAATGCTGAGAAATTTATCGACCTCCTCCTGCCCCTCGCCAAAAATTAATTTGGCATCGCTGTGATCGATAATGTGTTGCACTTCGGCGAGAAGGGAATCCTGGAATAGCCATACCCCAATTCCGCCGACGCACATGGCTGCCATCTCTGCCCAGAGGGCTTCAGGACGGTTATCCCCGATCATGGCCACCTTATCCCCTCTTTCTAAACCAAGAGCGACCATGCCCAGGGCAATTCGCTTCACATTTTCCTGATATTCTTTCCAGGTGATGGGATTCCAGACCCCAAACTCCTTCTCCCGCATGGCCACCTTTTTATCCCAGTACTTTTTTGAAGACTGGAGGAAGAGTTTGGGGATGGTGAGATCCTTGGTTATTTCGATTTCTTTCCAGTTAGCGGCGTGTGACATAAAGATCCTCTGCTTCACCAAGATAGGCCTTAATGACATTGAGGTTTTTCTGTACTTCCGGAGGAAATCCCTCAGCGATCTTCTCACCAAAATTGAGGGCCATCACCCGGTGGGAGATGTCCATGACCACTCCCATATCGTGTTCCACCAGGATACAGGTGGTTTGCCACCGCTCCTCTTCATTGATATCCAGAATAAAGCGGGCCATATCCTCAACTTCTTCTAAATTCAGCCCTGCAAGAGGTTCGTCCAGCAAGATGATCCTGGGATTGAGAGCGAGCGCCCTTGCCAATTCGACTCGTTTTTGTAAGCCGTAGGGAAGCATGCTCACGACTTTATCCCGGATGTGTTCTATCTCGAGGAGATCAATGATCTCTCTCTCGATATAATCTCTGTGTTCAATCTCTTCGCGGGCCGTCTTTCCGAAATAGATGGATCCGCTGATCAGTCCTGAATGGAGATGAATATGTCGACCCAGGCGAATGTTATCCAGAACAGTGGTTCCCCTGAAGAGCTCGATCTTCTGGAAGGTTCGGGAGATACCTAATTTAGCTCGCTCATAGGGCTTCAGTTTTGTGATCTCTTTTCCTTCAAAATGGAGCTCTCCTCTCTGAGGATGGTAGAGGCCGTTGATGCAATTGAGGAGGACTGTTTTGCCAGCCCCATTGGGACCGATGATCGAAAAGATCTCGCCTCTTTTGACTTCGAAATTGATACCGAGGAGAGCCTGGACGCCCCCGAAAGCCATGGAAAGATCTTTGACTCTTAGCTGGACTTCATTGGTAACAACCATTCATCCATCCTTTCTGATGGTTTCCTTCTCCCACCTGGATCATCGAGATCAGTACCGCCAGAATTAGAGGAAGATGTAGGAATCATTCTTTTAGGTTGAAAAGCTCTATGGCCCAAAGAAGATTATTTATGACTAAAGGATGATCAAACGGATTGAGGGAATCGATGCAGTAGGGTCCTCCCACGTCATTGGAATTCAGCATATCAAAAAAGTTCCACCCATTATTAAAATGTTTGTTTGTCAATCTGGGAAGGACACGAAAAGAACTGAAAACGAACAACCCCACAAGATTTATTAACAGACATTATTACCCCATTGTCAAGGAAAATTCAAGTTTTTATAATGTGAAAAAATTTACAATGTTAGATAGAATTTCTTTTTGAATTTATTAGGTTATAATGTCCCTAAACTGCGGGCTTCCAAATTGTCATTCCGGCCAAAGCCGGAATTTAGGGTTCCCGGTGAATACCGGGATCCTGTCAGTCTTTGAGATGGTTCCCGACTTTCGTCGGGACGACGTCTGGATGCCACCGTATCAAGTACGGGGCAGGCTCCTCAAGTTCGGTATGACGGATGAGCAAGCCCCGGCATTGATGCGGGGGAGTCGAAGAGTTGACTTTGATTCTTTGGTCGTGGTATAAACCCTGAACATTATCTCATCATAAGGTGGCGAAAGGAGGCAATGACCCATGGAGAAAACAAGGCGTGATTTTTTAAAGACAGTTGGAGTGAGTGCCATCGGCGCAGGGGCAATGATGGCAGGAATCGGAAAAGCCCGGGGCCAGGCAAAACCCATTGTGGTTGGTTGCCCTGTTCCACGGGCAAGTGCCTATGGCCAGAACGGGGAGAGGGGAATGATCCTGGCGGCTGAGGAAATCAATGCGATGGGGGGCGTAAAGTTAGGTGGAACCCTGAGGCCTCTCAAGCTCGAAATCATCGACACCCGCGATGAAGAGCCGGGTGTCCCCACCAGTGAGGTCCTTCTCGCCATCGAGAAATTGATCTTACAGAAGAAGTCAGATATGATCGTTGGCGGGCCCTGCATGTCCGAATGCGGCCTGGCAGCCATGGATCTCTATGCGAAGTATAAGATCGTCGATATTGTCTCTATTGGCTGTTACACTCCTGCTTGGGATCAAAAACTATCGAAAGATCCGGCGAAATATAAATATTCTTTCAGAGAAAGTGGGAGTGTAAAATGGTATATCAAGGAAGGGGTTGATCTGCTTCATAACATCAAGGAAAAGTTTGGGTTCAAGAAGATGTTCATATCCATCGACGACAGTGCGATGTGCCGTGCAGCCTCCGAGATCGTTAAGGGCCTGGCGGTGAAGGATGGCTGGGAGATTGCAGGCTTCGACAAGCATCCCATTGCTGCAACAGACTACTCCGTTGCTCTGGGAGAATGCAAGAAATCGGGTGCTCAGGTTCTATTCATCTGGGCCTACTCTCCTGAAACCTCGATTATGTTGAGGCAGTGGGCAGATATGGAGGTTCCTGCTCTACCGATCGGATTTATTGGAGCTGCAGAGGATCCGGGCTTTTGGGAGGCGACCAAGGGGAAGGGGGCCTATACGATTGTGACCCTCTCAGAAACGGGTTGTACGCCTTCCAATGTGACACCCTGGACAATGAAATACTACAATGCCTTTCAAAAAAGGTGGGGAGTTCCCGCCCGGAGCACAGGATGCGTGAGCGCCTACGAAGGTCTCTATGTACTGAAAGATGCGATTGAGCGCGCTGGGTCTCTGGAGGCGGAACCGCTCATCGCTGCTTTAGAAAAGACCAATCTGCCCGCTGTTCGAGGAACGGTCCGGTTCGATCAAAACCATCAGATCGTATATGGCTATGATCCAAAGACAAGCGTATTGGGAAACTGGGTACAGTGGCAAGACGGCCAGAGGGTGACAGTCTTTCCGGAGGCAGCAACCACCGGCACAATCAAGATTCCTCCATGGCTGAAAAAATAAAAACAAGACGCGGAGAAACGGAGACTCGGGGACGCAGTGAAGCAAAAACATGACACGGAGAAACGGGGACTCGGAGACCCGGTGAAGTGAAAAGCTTTTCACCCCATCTCCGCGTCACCCAATCTCCCAATCTATGTTTTAGATCTCCGTGTCTCCCCATCACCCCATCACAATTTCTCGTCTATGGATATCCTTATCTACGGAACCGTGAATAGCGTCACTTTCGCTCTCATCGCCGTCGGCTTTACTCTGGTCTATGGCGTAAGTCGGCTCCCCAATTTTGCCCATGGCGCGCTTTATGTTTTGGTGGGGTTTGTCACCTGGAGCCTTGTGAACGATTTTAAACTCTTCTATCCTCTGGCCATTCTGATTTCTCTCGGGATTGCTTCTCTCCTGGGAGCCGTGATCTACTGGGTCGTTCTCATCCGGTTGAGAGGGTTGCCTACATCCGAAATTATTGCTTCGTTTGCCGTTGGGTTGATTATTTTAGAGGGATTGCGTTTGCAAGGGATTGGCGGATTCAAAGGGTTCATCGGTCCCTTTTATGTTCTTCCTGCTTTTTTCGACAGCAAATTGAAGATTGCTGGAGTGCTTATCGATATGCAACGGGTCATTGTGATGGGAGGTGGACTGGCGGTCGTGGGTCTCCTGTGGTTGTTCACCCACCACTCCAAGGTTGGATTGTCCCTTCGAGCAATCGCTCAGGATGAACAGGCTGCGATGATGCTGGGGATCGATTCCGACCGAGCCGCAGTGATCTCCCTTTCCATCGGTTCTGCTCTGGCAGGTTTAGCCGCAGTCCTCGTCCTTCCTTTGGGCAACGTGACCACTGAGGCAGGATACAGAGTCCTGATCTACGCCCTTGCCGTATGTATCATTGGTGGCCTTGGGAGCTGGGCTGGGACGATTTTGGCCTCCTTTGTCCTTGGATTTGCGATCATTATCAGCACCGCCCTCTTCGGGGCAGTGTGGGAATCGGTGGTGCTCGTGGGGGCCATTATCTTCATCTTGATCTTTAGACCTTCAGGGCTTTTAGGAAAACAGAAAGAACTGGAGGAAAGAGTCTAAGAGATCAATGCAAATTTCAAAATTAGCATTTCAAAATTAGCATTGTATTGAATTGCTCATTGATTCTTCGACTGCGCCCAAACCCCGCTCTTCAGAGGGGGGACAAAGGTGCGCTCAGGATCAACCCTGAGCAAACTCCGGTCTTTAGGCCGGAGAGCCGAAGGGTTGATTCCCGCGTTTCGCGGGACTAATTGACCACTTTACAATGATCTTTTTGGGACAGTAGATTGACTACCCAAGAACGACGCAGAGAACGACTGGACAGAAGCATCAAAGTGCGGACAGAAGGACTCTACGCCCTCTCTTCATGGCGAGAAATGGGATATCTCCTTCTGCCGAGGGTGCTTCTTATCTTTGGTCTCCTGCTTGCTCCTTTTCTATTGGGCATGTACTGGCAGAGGGTATTATGTCAGGCGGGTATCTATGCCCTCCTTGCCTTGGCGTTCGATTTTCTGGCTGAATATGTGGGTCTGGTTTGCCTGGGAGGCGCTTTTTTTATCGGGTCCGGAGCCTATCTCGCAGGGCTCCTGAATCACCACCTGGGGTGGTCGTCCTTTGTGACGATCCCGATGGCGACCTTAGGAGGCGCCGTTATCAGCACCCTGGTTCTTCTTCCCTGTTTACGTCTCCGAGGCATCTACTTCGCCATTACCAGCTTTATGTTTCCCTTATTGACTGTTTACATCATCATTGCCCTCAACATCTTTGGAGGAACGGAGGGCGTCAGCGCCTTGGCAACTTTTCCCAATATCTGGGTAGAACAATATCTCATTCTGGGAATGGTGATCGTCTCCCTCTTTTTTCTCCGGAGGCTCGTCAGCGAAGACTTTGGGTTGATCTTAAGGGCTATCAAGGATAACGATCAGGCCGTGAAGGCTTCAGGTCTGAGCATCACCTCCTATAAGACGAAAGCTGTTTTTGTTGCCGCATTCATGGGTTCTTTTGGTGGCGCCTATCTCAGCCACCTGTACGGGTGGGTCGGTATTTCTCAATTTGCCATGGATTTTTCGATCCTGCCCATCGCCGGAGTTGTCATGGGCGGAATGGGCACGCTGGTGGGTCCGGTGTTAGGGGCATTCATCTTGACTCCCATGTCCGAGGCCTTGCGTGGTTTCGGGCAGCTCCGCGTCGTTCTTTACTGTCTGATCCTCATCGGATTCATCGTCTATAAACCAGAGGGATTAATGAACGTTCTCCAGCGAAAATATCATCAATTTGAACACTGGGAAGACGTTTAGGGATGGGTGAAGAGGCATTCATTCAGGTCAAAAGGGTCACCAAGTCCTTTGGTGGAATCACGGCCATCCGGGAGATCAGTTTTGATCTGAGACAGGGCGAGATTCTGGGCTTGATTGGTCCAAATGGTTCTGGAAAAACTACGCTCGTCAACCTGATTACCGGATTTGTCAAGCCGAATTCAGGGGAAGTCTTTTTCAGAGAGCGAAAGATCACAGGACTTCAGCCCCATAAGATCGCTGACCTGGGAGTGACCCGGACCTTCCAAGTGATGAGGCCATATCATAGTTTGCCTGCTTATAAGAATTTGATCGTTCCTTTGAACTCCCCGAGGATTCGGCGAACCCGGGGTGGCAAGCTCGGAGATAAGGATGGCGTTGCTATCGATCTCTTAGAGGAGATGGGATTTGAGCGGGATGCTTATGTACCTTATAAGATCGCTTCTTCTCTTCCCCTCGGATATCTGAAGCGTCTCGAACTGGCTCGATGCCTTGCTCTTAAACCAGAAGTCATCATCTGCGATGAAATCTTTTCGGGATTGAGCATGGCTGAGATCTCGACGATGGTTCCCGTCATCGAGAAACTTCAGTTGGAAGGAATGACCATTATGATGATCGAGCATCGCTTGAGAGAACTCTTCAAGTTAGTGAATCGTGTCATCGTGTTGAATTTTGGTGAGAAACTTGCCGAAGGTACTGCGGAAGAGGTGATGGCCAGGGCCGATGTTCGCGAGGCCTATCTGGGGACAGAGGAGGTATCATGTTAGAGATTAAGAACCTGATGGTTTTTTATGAGAATGCCCTTGCCATCAATAACATCAATATGAGATGTCGAAAAGGTGAGGTGACCGGTGTCTTTGGAGCAAACAGCGCAGGGAAATCAACCCTGATGTACACCATCTCGGGGATCATCTTAGACGTCAAAAAGAAAGAGGAGATGAAAGGCGGCGAACGAATCACCGTCCTTGGCAACATGATTTATGAGGGAATCGATATCACCCACCTTAAACCGAGCGAAAGAGCTAAAAGGGGCATTGTCCTCTGTCCGGAGAGACGGAGGATCTTCCCCGAAAGCAGCGCCCTGGAGAATCTGAAGATCGGCGGGTACCTGGCTACCAAGGCTCAGGCAAAGAAAACCCTCGATTATGTCTTCACCATCTTTCCGCCCTTATCAAAGTTAAGAAAACGGGAAGGTGGTTTTCTCAGCGGAGGAGAACAACAGATGCTGGCCATCGGAAGAGCCCTGATGGCCCAGCCTCAGATGCTCCTGCTCGATGAGCCTTTGCTTGGGCTCAGTCCCTTGATGGAGGCCATGCTCGCACGGTCGATACGAAGTATCAATCTTCAAACAGGAATCACGATCCTTATTTCTGAACAGTATGCCCGTCCAATTCTGCCGATCATCCATTATGGATATATCCTTGAAAATGGGGGAGCTGTTTTGGAAGGAAACTCTCAGGAACTGATGGATAATCCTGACGTGAAGTCCGCCTATTTTGGGTTGTAGCCTTGCCGCGAAAAGAGGGCGGATTTGAATAGTGGAAGAAGAATGCCCCCTTATGGTGGGGTTTGGATGGTGGGAGTCGGAGAATATGTAGGGCTGTAACCTCAGTTACTCTATCTTCGGAGTATTTCCGAAAAGAGGCAAGAGCCTTTTTTCTTTAAGGAGATCTATTACTCTCACGGCCTCGTCCCTACTGCTGAAATTTCCAACAATGATTCGGTACCAGGTGTCTTGAGAAGTTACCTTTCTGGGAAAGACTTCTATTTTTTTTCCTTTTAATGCGGGCTCATTCTTGTAAGGTTTAGCAAATTCGGTAGACCCAAAGGTTCCGAGATGAATTTTGTACGTGCGATCATGAGATTCAGAAATCATCCATTCCTTTGTGATTTTTGGTATCTTAATTTTCTGGTTCACCTGAATGAGAGCGGCATCAGTTATCTCCGGATTAAAATCCAGGATCAGGTCAAGGAGGGTTGGATTCATCATCCGGTAGTATTTTTGTGACAGGGAAGAAATGGTCTGTCCCTCTTCTACTACTACAACCTCCTCTAATGCACCCGTCCGATGTTTTCTTATGGATTCAATATTCCCAGTTTTTGTGGGGTTTGGCTGCGGGGACGCATGGATCAGAAGAATAAGCCCTCCCAGGCAGAGTAAGGATAGGATGACGAAGGAGATCCTTCTTTGGAGAAAGCCAAATCTAAGAGGCTTCCAATCCAATCGCTTAAGAGCCGGAACGATTTTCGTAGGGCTCGATTTCTGAAGGATTGGACTTTCCATCTTGTTTATTACCTCCCCAATAATCTCTGCATCGATTCTTTTTCTGGATAAACCATGACCTGTCAAGAACGCATTGTCACAAAGAACATTGATCGCTCGTGGGATTCCTTTGGCATGAATGAGAATCGTTGAGATAGCATTTGGGGTAAATGCCACAGAAGCACTGCTTCCAACCAATTTGAGTCGGTAATCGATATATTCTCTCGATTCTTCCTCCGTGAAGTTTCTGGTTTGGCACCTGATACTTATCCTCTGCTGGAGCTGCCTTAAGCTTGGAGCATTCAGATTGTCTTCAAACCCAGGCTGTCCCACGAAGATCATCTGAAGTCGATTCGATGCCCGGGGAATCATCTCATCGAGCCTCGCCAGTTCTTCCATGACTTCATTTGGAAGGTTCTGCGCTTCGTCGATGATGATAACCAGCATCTCACCCTCGGAAAGTCCCTCCAAATAGTCGTTGAGTTGGCCCAAGAGAGATTCATTGTTTCCTTTCACAGCCTTCAAACCTAATTCCAGGAAGACATTTCTCAGTAGGTCTTTGAAAGAGACTGAAGAGTCAGAGATGAAGGCTGTCTTCACTTTCCCATCCAGTCTCCCAAGTAGAAAATGGATAAGGGTTGTTTTGCCTGCTCCTACTTCTCCTGTAAAGGAGATAAAGCCTTTTCGGTTTGTTATTCCATCATACATAACGACCATTGCGTTTCGGAGGCAGGGACTGAGATAGAGGAACTTTGGATCGGGTGCAAGGTCAAAGGGTTTCTCTGAGAAACCATAAAATCCGTTATACACGCATCACCTATTCTTCACCAAATCGGTTACGGTTGGGGTTGCCCTTGGAGTTAGGCTTTATCGGAAGCGTTGTATATGCATTGAGTGTGATACATCGAAATAATAGGATGCAATTAGGATGCCGATGAATCCAGCCAAGAAACTTGTCGAGTTTCAACGATTCCTGTATTGATGATTTCGAAAAAAGTCACTTTCATCTTATTTCTTTCATTCCGGCAAT
>DATIGG010000423.1:0-12363 GCA_035454825.1 Thermodesulfobacteriota bacterium
GATAAGGTTGCTTTTGACCATAGCGCTATGCGACGATACGGCTGCAAGACTATTCGACTATGAAAAAGAAAGAGCTGGGTAAAATAGGGGAGGAGGTTGCCCTCCGGTTCTTAAAACAGAAGGGTTATCGTATCCTTGCGAATAACTATGTCTGTAAATTGGGTGAGATCGATATTATCGCGAAGGAAAAGGATACCCTGGCTTTTATCGAAGTGAAGACCCGGACCTCCAACCTCTTTGGTCCACCCCAATTATCCGTCACCGCTTCAAAACAGATGCAGCTCTCCAAGGCAGCCCTTTATTTTCTGAAGCAGAAAAATCTCGAAAATGTGAAGGCGAGGTTCGATGTGGTTGCCATAATCCTTGGACCGAAAGGTGAGGAGATCGAATTGATCAAAGATGCCTTTGATTCAAAATGGATGTAAAGAGTGGGTCTTGTGATTCTGCAGAATGAGATCCTATAGCCCTTTTCAGTCCCTGTTCAGTCATGTTCCGTCATTGACAAACGGCTAAATATCGATTAGGTTATTTTGATATTAATATCTGGAGGCAGCTTATGTATGCCGTTGTAAGGTCCGGAGGCAAGGAATATCGGGTCTCCAAAGGGGACTTGATCCGTGTGGAAAAGTTGGAGGGGACAGCAGGGGACCAGGTGGTGTTGAAGGATGTGCTCATGGTATCCGACGAAGCTCAGGTTCACGTTGGAACACCCCAGTTAACGCATGCCGTCGTTACAGGAAAGATCATTCAGGAGGCGAATGGGAAGAAAATCCTTACCTATAAGATGAAAAGAAGAAAGAATTATCGTCGAATGAAAGGGCATCGGCAGACCTATACCTACCTGAGGATCGAAGATATCTCTTTGGCTTGATGCAGGGACCACTTTCCAAAGTTATTGAGATTTGTTGGGTTTGGGAGGAGACCATGGCTCATAAAAAGGCAGGCGGAAGTTCAAGGAATGGCCGGGATAGTGCAGGACAACGCTTGGGTGTCAAACGTTACAGTGGAGAAGCGGTCCAGGCTGGCAGTATCCTGGTGCGTCAATTAGGAACTCGAATCCATCCTGGAGAGAACGTGGGGATGGGAAAAGATTATACCCTCTTCGCCAAAATCAGTGGCACGGTGAAATACGAGAAGAGGGGAAGAGATCGAAAACAGGTAAGTGTCAGTCCCGCAACCTCCTAACCCGCCCCCTTTTCACCTTCGAAAGAAAAGATGAAATTTGTAGATGAAGTGAGAATCCGTGTGAAGGCGGGCGATGGTGGAAATGGATGCATCAGTTTTCGAAGGGAAAAATTTATTCCGAAGGGAGGCCCCAATGGCGGTGATGGAGGGAAAGGTGGGGATGTGATCCTTCAAGCAGACAGTCAACTTTCAACTCTCCTCGATTTATCTTATCCAAAAAAGTTTCACGCAAATAAAGGAACCCACGGTAAAGGCAAAGATCAGACAGGACGAAAAGGAGGGGATCTCTTCATTCGAGTTCCAGTCGGGACCCTTGTGAGAGATGAGGATACCGGAGAACTCCTTCAGGATCTTCTCTTTGATGGCCAGAGGTTCGTGGCGGCAGAAGGCGGTCGAGGCGGGAGGGGAAATACACGGTTCGCTACATCGACGAATCGTGCTCCCCGGCGTGCTGAAAAAGGAGAAAAGGGACAGGATCGACATCTGAAGCTCGAGCTCAAACTTCTTGCCGACGTCGGAATGATCGGGTTTCCCAACGTTGGGAAATCAACCCTTCTCTCTAAGATCTCCTCTGCCCGGCCGAAAATTGCGGACTATCCCTTTACCACCCTTGTTCCCAACTTAGGAGTGGTTGAGCGGCATAATGCCCCTCCTTTTGTGGTTGCTGATATTCCAGGAATCATAGAGGGGGCTTCCCAGGGAGCCGGACTGGGACTAACTTTTCTACGGCATATCGAACGGACACGCCTTCTCATTCATGTTCTGGATATTTCCGGCGGGTTTTTGAACCATCCGGTGAAGGCCTTTCTTGCCCTCAACCATGAGTTGAAAGCCTATCACCCGTCTCTTCAGAAAAAGCCTCAAATCATCGCCCTCAACAAGGTAGACCTTCCGGCCGTGCGGGAGAAGGCGATGGATTATGTTATGGATTTCAATAAGACAGGTTATAAGCTTTACCTCATTTCCGGTAAGACCGGGGAGGGGGTGGAGGCCCTATTGGAGGCTGTTTCAGAAGCGCTGGAATCGGTCAGGGAAGAGACGAAAGAAATTCCCTCATCCTTTCTTCTGCTGTAGAGAAATGAGGGGGATTACGGGTTTTGATGATTATCCCGTTGTCAACACATGATATCGGGGTTACGTTGGAAATTATTTTTAAAGTGAGGGGAAAAAATTAACCGGGAAGCAGAAGATAAAAGGATCGGTCTTTTTGGAGGGACCTTTAATCCTATTCATCTTGGCCATCTCCGGGGAGCAGAGGAGATTCGCGAAGCCTTTTGCCTGGAGGAGGTTGTCTTCATCCCCGCAGCGATTCCTCCCCATAAGGACACGGAAGAAATTATTGAATCCACTCATCGCGTGGAAATGTTGCGACGGGCCACGCTGACGAATCCTTATTTTTCCATCTCCGATATCGAGTTGAAGAGACCCGGGAAGTCTTATTCGATCGATACCATTCGTTATTTCAGTGAGTTCCACCCCGGTCCTCTCTTTTTTATCTTGGGAGAGGATGCCTTTTCAGAGATCGAAACCTGGAGGGAATTTAGAAACCTTTTTTCCCTCTGCCACTTCATCGTGATGACCCGACCCGGACCTTCTAAAAAGAGTCGTATCCCCAGACTTCCAGAGAGTTTAAATCCTTTTTTCAAGTATGACCCGGCAGAGAAAGCCTGGATTCACGGTTCGGGTAAGGGCGTTTATATGAAGGAGATCACGTTTCTCGATATCTCCTCGACCCAGGTTCGGGAATTGACGGGGAGGGAAGAATCGATCCGGTATCTCCTTCCCCCGGAGGTAGAGATCTATATTCAAAAAAAGGGGCTATATCGAAAACGCCCCTAACGACCTCTCAAGGCAGGGGGGCAGCTTTGAGCGATGAACCCTGGAGTAGATGCCCTTAAAACGGTCCCTTCAGCAACATCCCTCGATTGACCTGTCTCCAATGATTTGCTGCTCAAGGGTTCGGAGGGGAGACTGCCCCGGTCCAATCGAACCTGAGACTGGGGGATTACTAAAAATTTCATTTTTTATTTGTCATCTTCGTTTTTTCTGTTATAATGCTACCCTTAAATTCTTCATTTAGGAGGATATGGTTACCGATTCCTGGACAAAATCCTTGCTCTGCGTGAAGGCAGCGGCCGGGAAAAAGGCCTTTGATCTCGTCCTGATCGAGATGAAAAGGATTGCCTCTTTCACCGATTACTTCCTCATCTGCAGCGGGAAATCAGACCGCCAGGTTCAGGCCATTGCCCAGGCGATTGAAGAAGAAATGGAAGAACAGGGGATTCATCCCCTCGGGCAAGAAGGAAAGACAGAGGGGAGATGGGTCTTGATGGATTTTGAGGATGTTGTGGTCCATATCTTTTTGGAACCGGTAAGAGCATTTTATGATTTAGAAGGACTCTGGATCGATGCCCCACGGATCGATCTGGAGAAAGGAGAGAGTCTTGGCGAAAGCAGCCCTGGAACCCAAAAAAAAACTGGATAAAAAGACCCTTCAGCGATTGAAGAAGATTCTTCTTAAAGAACGCGAAGAGATTATCGGAGGGGTCAAACAAATCTATGAATCCTCCAAAGAGATCGGACAGGACGGGATTCAAGACATTGGGGACGAGGCTGCCAATATCTATAATAAACAGATTCTGCTCAGCCTGAATGAGAACGAACGCATTCGGCTTCAGGAGGTGGATGAAGCCCTGGATCGATTAGCCAATGGCACGTATGGCATCTGTGAAGAATGCGGAGGGCCGATCGGTCTGAAGCGACTGGAAGTGAGGCCGGTGGCGAAGTACTGCGTCCCCTGTAAAACCAAACTGGAGAAGGCCAACGTATAAACGATGCTGATCAGACTTTTATTAATCTTCATCCTGATTGTCATCTCCCTTTTTTGCTGGTTATCACTTCTCAATCCGGTCGATATCGATTTCCATTTTTTTGGGAAGATCATTCCTACCGACCTTTCTACCCTGATGATCTCTTCCTTTGTCCTGGGTGTGTTGATCGTTTTTTTGGGCACCTTGACCCGGGATGCAAGACGGGCCTTTGTCGAATTCCAGAAATCACGACAGAAGAAAAGAGAACAAGCCTTCAAGGAGGAGTCGGAAAAGGGAGTGGAGGCTTTTCTCCGTGGGGATCTCGCAAAGGCAAAGACGCACTACCAAGAGATTCTGAAGCGCGATCCCACGCAGATCGACCTCTATCTCAGGCTCTCCGAGATCAGCCAGAAAGAAGGAAAGGACGAGGAAGCCCTTCAATGGATCGAAAAAGCGGGCCTGATCGATTCAAGAAATCCGACCCTCCTTCTTCGTGAAGCGACTTTGCGCCAGAGGACGAAACAGTTTCCTGAGGCGATTCGAATTCTCAACCGCATCATCGACCTCGATTCAGGGAATCTCAAAGCCCTGAGGTGCCTGAGAGAGATCTATGTGGATGGCCAAAAGTGGGATGAGGCCCTTCGGACCCAAAAGGCTATTCTAAAATACACAAAGGGTAGACAGGCAGAAAAAGAAGAGACCTTCTTTTACCTGGGGTTAAAGTATGAGCATGCCAGAGAACAACTCAGCAAAAGTGGCGAAGATCATCTGGAAGCAGTCGTTAAAGAGGCGAAAGAGATTGTTCGGGAGGAGAAGAATTTCCTCCCCGGGTTTGTTCTATTGGGCGATGTCCACCAGCACCTGGGGAAGTGGAAGGTTGCAGGAAACATCTGGGGAAAGGGGTTCAGGCGTTTCCAATCGATCGTCTTCCTCCTCCGGTTAGAGGACCTTTATCTCGGTCGAGGAGATCCGAACACCCTTCTCCGCATCTATCAAAGAGCCCTGAAGACCTATCCTGACAATGACGTGATTGCCTTCTTCTATGCCAAGCTCTGCTTGCGGCTCGAGATGCTGGATGAAGCTCTGGAGGAACTGGACCTCATCAGCCTGAAGCGAAAGGACTTTCCCGCCCTTCACCGGCTGCTGGCGGAGATCTACCTTCATAAGAAAGACTTTGGCCGTGCGGCCCAGGAGTTTGAAAAGACCTTTGAGTTGAGCGGAACCTCCTATCTCCCCTTTGCTTGCACCCATTGTCAGCGGGAGTCGAAGGAATGGGTTGCCTATTGTCCTCAATGTCACCAGTGGAGTACCTATCGGATTCCGGAAGGAAAAGCGCAGACCCCTCCTTCTCTCTTGCTGAGCCAACCCATTTTCCGTTGAAAATGAATGGCAAATTTTTTGAAGACCCTCTTCCAGTTTTTCTTGCCGTCCCAGTGTTCTTGCTGTGAAAGGTTCCTGCAGGAAGGCCGGCAGGGTTTCTGCCCGGATTGTTTTTCTGCGATCCACTGGATCGCTCCCCCCTTTTGCACAAGGTGTGGCATTCCTTTTGAGTCCCAACAAGCCAGAAGCCACCTCTGTGGCATTTGTTCGGAAAAGCATCGATATTTTACGATGGGAAGAGCGTTAGGGTATTATGAAGGTCCTCTTCGCGAGGCCATTCACCGGTGGAAATACGAAGGAAGGACCTATTTGACCCCTCTCTTTGGAGAATGGATGACGAAAGCTTATTCATTGTACTGGGAGATTGGTCTTTTTGATCTCTTGATCCCTGTTCCACTCCATCCCCAACGATTAAGGGAACGGGGGTTCAACCAAGCCCTTCTCCTGGTCAAGGAGCTGAGTCATCGGATAGGGACTCCTTATCGAAAGCGGATCCTTGAAAAGAGGAAGCCCACCGTTCCCCAAGTCAATCTGAGCGGTGTCGAGAGAGAAAAAGGGGTGAAAGGAGCCTTCCATCTTTCTGAAGGAGCAGCAGTCGACGGGAAGGCGGTTCTTCTTGTGGATGATGTCTATACCACAGGCGCGACGGTGAATGAATGCGCCAAGGTCCTGCTCGCTGGAGGGGCCGACCGGGTGGATGTTTTTACATTATCCCATGCGGTCCTGAGATAGCATCGCTCTGAAAATTCGAGATCGAAATGTCAGGGTTCGACAAGCGTTCGACTGAGCTCACGCCGAAGTCTCACCATGATTTTATCCCTCAGCATAATCTCTTTAACATCCTGAGCCCTGAGCTTGCCGAAGGGTCGAAGGATGACATTTGAACGTCGCCATTTTAATATTATATTCAACATGCGGATAAACCCTCGTAAAAAGCGGACCTTTCTCTGGATCCTGATTCCAGTTCTCATGGTTGTCAGTCTCGGGTTACTCTTCATTCAGTACTTGTTTGACCCTGCCCTTTATAAAAATATCATTCAGGACACCTTAACCCACACCCTCGGCAGAGAAGTCTCCATAGGGGAGGCTCAGTTCACTGTGTGGGAGGGAGTGGGCGTCACGTTCAAGGATTTTCGGATCCAAGATCGTTCCCGCGCTTTCGATCTCCTCTACTCGAAGAGACTGTTCCTGAAGGCCAAGCTGATTCCCCTTCTTAAAAAAGAGGTCCAATGGAAAGAAATCATTCTCGAGGAGCCAACTCTCCGTCTTCTCCGGGACGCAGAGGGGTGGACGAATCTTGCGGATGGGCCACAGGCCGGCGAAGGACT
This sequence comes from Thermodesulfobacteriota bacterium, assembly GCA_035454825.1. GTDB lineage: Bacteria > Desulfobacterota > BSN033 > BSN033 > UBA1163 > DATIGG01. The sequence continues at coordinate 6,704 of DATIGG010000423.1, forward strand.
GAAGGATTCTCATAAGCAATTGATACAGACTCTTTCGGCCCTCTTCGGGGGATCCTTTACTCTCAAGGATGGCCATCTTATCTTTACGGATCAGAGCTTGGGTGGGCCCGACGGCCTGAGGACGGAAATCCGATCTTTCAGCCTTCAGATTTCGAACGCTTCTTCCCGGGACCCTTTCCCCTTTCGCTTGAGTGGCAAAATTGGCGATCCGACACGAGAAGGCCGTTTCTCAATTTCAGGGACACTAAAAAATATCCCTGAAGATCTTGACCTGTCCAAGGGACATATCGAAGCAACAATAGAGATCAAGGAGATCGATACTTCGCATCTCTGGCCGTACCTGAAGCAAGGGCTTCCCATGAAGACCCTTGCAGGAACCCTCGATCTGAAGGGGCAGTACCATGGGGATTTGACAGGGGTCTTTAAGACGACACTCAAGATGAGTCTCAAGGAAGTGGTCTTGGACTGGCCCCAAGTTTTTTCCCATGTTCTCACTCCGAAGTGGGTGAGTTTGAGCCTGGATGCCGATGTTGGTCAAAAAGAGATCAAGATCCCTCAGATTTCGATCGAGCTTCCGGAGATCTGGGTCAAGGCGAAGGGAAAGATTTACGGGATCGGGACCCGAGAGATGGGTATGGATGCCGAGGCCTACAGTAGTCCCTTCGATCTTGCGGACGGGAAGAGGCTGATTCCCTATCGTGTCATCACGCCCGATGTCTCCGATGCTCTGTTTCGGGCCGAGGGAAACGGCTCTGTTCAGATCCTCTTGGTCAAACTCTCTGGAAAGATGCCAGAGATCGATCATTGTGATGAGCTTAAAAATGCCCATGTTTTATCGGTAGAGATGAAACTGGACGGGGTTCGGATGAAACTCCCATGGGACTTTCCAGTCCTCGAAGCCCTCAAGGGCCTTCTGGTCTTTAAGAATGGCCACCTGAGCTTCAACCGTATGGAGGGCAAGGTCTTTCACTCTACCCTGGAAAATGTTCGTGGTGTTTTTTATGAGCTTCTTCAGGTTCCAACCCTTCAGATTGAAAGCGAGGGCAGGTTCGATCTCATGGACCTTCCTTCCCTAACCAAGATCGATCTCTTTCCCAAAGATGTTTCTGAGAGCCTCTCATCGTTTCATGTTCAATCAGGCAAGGCGAATTATCGGATCTCTGCAAAGGGGGCCATCAAATCTCCCCTTCATTTCCGTCACCAGGGAAGCTACCTCCTCTCCAATACCCGGTTCACGCACCGGCAGATTCCTTTTCCTGTTCAAATCACAGAGGGTCGAGTCGATCTCTCCAACGAGGACCTCCGATGGTCCGAAGCCAAGGTTGAGTTTGCTCAATCCTCTCTCGTCACGAACGGTTCATGGAGACACGGGGAGAAGGTCTCTCCTCTTGAAGCCATGGTCAAAGGCGGAATCGATCTCAAGAACCTTCTCACTCTATCTCAGGCCCCCTTTGTTCCTGAAGAGGTCCGGTTGAAGACGAAGGAGATCGAAACCCTGTCAGGAACTGGACAGCTTTCTTTCAGGCTGAAGAGCCTTTCCGTCCCTGGCCGTTTATCTTACGAAGGAGAATTTATTCCCAAAGACGTCTCTGTTCGGCAAAAGGGGGTAGCCTTTCCTCTGGCCTTTAAAGAAGGGGCATTTTCTTTCTCCGACCGGGGGATTGGTCTTTCAAAGGCCAGGGTTCAGTTTCTCAATTCCTTTCTTTTTTTGGACGGGGAAGCAAGAGATGGGAAAATCCGGATGACCGCGACAGGCTCTCTTGATTTAAGGAACCTCCCTTTCCTCGTTCAGCTCCCCTTTTTCCCAGATCCGGTTCGGTCCCAGATGAATGACTTTCGGGAGATGAGGGGTGAGGCGGAGGTCTCCGTGAGATGGCTGGGAGGCTCAGGAGATTGGCTGAATGCCATGAAGGAAGGACAGGTAAGGCTGAGAGGAGTTTCTTTCCGCCATCGAAAGATTCCCCACCCTCTTTCCCAGATCGAGGGATTCATTCTTCTCTCCCCTGAACAATTTCAATTTCAGACTCTCAAGGGAAAGCTCGGAGAAACCCAGATTACGGTTTCGAGTTCTATCCCCCGGAAATCTTCCTCTAAGACATCCACGAAGGCTAAGGGGCGGATCGTTTTTCAAATCGCTTCTCCCCTTCTCGATTTCGATCTGTTATTTCCCGATAAGACGGATTCTACCCCCACCTCTTTTGAGGGATTCAGGGAGATCTTATCCAACTGGCACGTGGAAGGAAGGGTGGAGGCGGATCAGTTAAAGTATCAGGGGCTCTTTTACCAGGAACTCAAGATAGGGTTGAAGACCCAGGAAGAAAGACTTCATCTCTATCCCTTTCAGATGAAAGGGGCTGGTGGCGACTTCTGGAGTGAAGGCTGGTTCCAACCCGCAGAGAAAGGGATCCGTTTTGAGATCAAACCCCGTGTCTCCAGGATGGAAGTGAAGGCCTTTACAAGGATTTTCTCTTCGAAGGTGCGAGAAGAGAAGATTGTATACACTGGAAGGATCCACATCGATAAGGTGGAGCTCAATGGCGAAGGAGAGGACCTCCAAAAGATAAAAGAATCTCTGAATGGAGTCTTAAGATTCGAAATAGAAAACGGGGCCATTGAGAAGGCCAATATCTTGGCGAAGATCTTTTCCATCTTAAACGTCACCCAGTATTTTAAAGGGAGACTGCCGGATCTCAAGACAAAGGGGCTTCCTTTCCAGCGGATCATCGCGAACTTTTATTTCAGGGACGGCGTTGCTTCAACTGAAGACTTTCTCATCGACAGCGATGCCATGAGGATCACGGGTGTTGGAAAGATCGATCTTGGCAAAAACCAGATCGATGCCAAGGTTGGAGTCCATCCCTTGGTGACAGTCGATACGGTCTTGAGCAAGATTCCCATTGCCGGCTATATTCTGACAGGGAAAGATAAAGCCTTCCTATCTTTTGTTTACGAAGTGAAAGGCGACCTGGATGACCCTAAGATTGAGGCCATCCCCATTAAAAGCATGGGAGAGGGAGTCTTTGGAATCATTAAACGCCTTCTTGAAACCCCCATCAGGCCCTTCCAAAAACTCCCGTCGTCTTCGAAGGAAAGCAGTAATTAAAGATTTTTTTCACAAAGCAGATTCGCCCTTGACAAGTACAATATGTTGGTTTAATCTTCATCCTACATACTAAATATAGTCTTTCCTCAACCTTATCAGTTCTGCGTAAATCTTAAAGATCAATGGTTTTCGAGGTGAATTTTAGATGGCAAATATCGTTGAGATGAAAAGGAATCGGCAGGGTTTTCGCGAGGAGGCAGAGACGACGGATATGGCCCTCTTCGTAAGAACATCGGATGAATCGATGTATGACTGGAACCGTCAGAGAATCGTTGACGCCCTTGTCCGGGAAACGGATATCGGTCTGGATACGGCGAGAGAGATCGCCCGGGAGGTGGAGGACTTGATCGCCACCGCCAAAATAAAGATGATTACCGCACCTCTGATCCGGGAGCTGGTCGACGCAAAACTGATTGAGAGAGGGCTGGAGAAGGCTCGAAAGATGCACACCCGTCTCGGGATGCCGCTCTATGACGTGGACCAGCTCATCCTCCACCCCAATAAGGAGAATGCCAATGTCCCCCACGGGCCTGAAGCCACCAACCTTACCTTGGCCGAGAGAATTAAAAAGGAGTACGCCCTGCTCTCCGTCTTTTCCGAGGAAGTCGCTGATGCCCACATGCGCGGGGACATCCATCTCCACGACCTAGGGTTTGTCGATCGGCCCTATTGCAGCGGTCAATCCCTCGAATATATCAAGCGATTCGGCCTGAGCCTTCCCAACTCCATTGCCATGGCCAAGCCGGCGAAACATCCCGAGGTCCTCTTGGCCCATATGGTCAAGTTTGCCGCAGCCCTTCAGAGCCATTTTGCCGGAGCGATCGGGTGGGATGCTGTCAACCTCTTCTTCGCTCCCTACCTGGTTGGAATGTCCGATCGGGATATGGAGCAGTTGGCACAGATGATGATCTTTGAGTTTTCCCAGCAGGCTGTCGCAAGGGGTGGCCAGGCCATCTTTACCGACCTCAACCTCTACTGGGAGGTCCCCAAGCACTTTGAAGATGTTCCAGCGATTGGCCCGGGTGGAGAACCGACTGGAAAGACTTATAGCGATTATATTCATGAAGCCCAGCGCTTTGTGTGGGCCCTCTTTAAGGTCTTTCAGGCTGGAGATGGGTCGGGAAGACCCTTCTTCTTCCCAAAACCCCTGGTCCATATTACCGAAAAATTCTTTAAGACACCGGGTCATCTCGATTTTCTCGATCATATCTGTGATGTCGCCTCGGAGAAGGGCAATACCTATTTCGTTTTTGACCGGGGAGAGACGGCAAAGATATCGGAGTGCTGCCGGCTCAGCTTTAAACTCGACCCAGGCGATCTGGAGGATGCGAAACAACCCTGGAAAATGAGATACTGCGCCCTCCAGAACGTCACGCTCAACCTTCCCCGAATCGCTTATCTTTCCAGAAGGGATGAGGCTCGCCTCTTCACCGGATTATCGGAGTTTATTGAAATGGCGGTGAAGGCTCACCAGGAAAAGAAACGGTTTATTGAAAAACTTCTTGCTCTGGGTGAGAAAGGACCGCTTTCCCTCCTTGCAATGGACCGTGATGGGTCTCCTTACCTGAGAATGCACCGGGCCAGCTTCTTGATCGGGATGGTGGGGCTCAACGAGCTCGTTCAGATCCATACCGGACAGGAGATGCACCAATCGAAGAATGCCTTCAAATTCGGGCTGAAGGTCATTGCCCACATGAAACTGGTGATCGAGAAGTTCAGCGAGCAGTACGGAATGAGGTTCGTTCTGGAGCAGACACCGGCAGAATCGACGGCCTATCGATTTGCCAAACTGGATCTTCGATACCATTCGCCTGAATCGGGACGGATCGTGAAGGGAGACATATCCAAAGGAGAAATTTACTATACGAACTCCACGTATCTGAACAATGCCGCTGTCCTCAATCCGGTCGAACGGGTCAGGCAGGAAGGCCTTTTTCACCCCCTGATCGAGGCAGGGGCCTTGACCCATATCTGGCTTGGCGAAGCAAGGCCTAACAAATCCTCCCTGGCCAACTTTGTCATCAAGGTCTTTCAGCAGACCCAGAACGATCAGATCGCCTTCTCTCCAGAGTTTACGACGTGTAATGCCTGCCACCGGACAAGCCGGGGCCTTGGTCCGTCGTGTCCCTATTGTGCATCCGAAGATGTTGATGGCATTACCCGGATTACAGGTTATTTTACCAAGGTTTCAAGTTGGAACAAGGGAAAAATTGGGGAACTGCGAAATCGATTTCGGAATCAGGCCTTCTTTGAAAGGAGAGAAGAGAAAGGAGCCTTAGCAGCCGGCTAATTCTGAAATTCAAATGTTAGAACTTGAATATTCGTAACATGTTAGCTCTTTGAAGCAACGCTTTTGGACGACTTGTTTTTGCCATCATTTAAAGGGAGATAATATGGGATCGGTCAAAATTTTCACCAAAGCCAAATGCCCGAAATGTCCTGCCGCAAAGGAGATTGGAAAGAAGCTAAAGAAGGAAGGGATCCCTGTTTTTCATTACGACTTGGACACCACAGACGGTCTGGCTGAAGCCTCTTTTTACAGCATTCTTTCGACCCC
>DATIGG010000424.1:0-7249 GCA_035454825.1 Thermodesulfobacteriota bacterium
ACCAGTTATAGATACAACTACTTTTGGAAACCTCTCTAAGTGTCAACTGAGGCGAACACAGGCACGTAGCTCAGGGGGAGAGCGCTACCTTGACGCGGTAGAAGTCTGGGGTTCAAATCCCCACGTGCCTACCATGTAAAAATCCCTCACCCAATTCTCTCCTGAAGGGAGAAGGCAGGGTGAGGTGAGGTAAAATATAAGGTATTGAAGAAACAGTCAATTTAATCCAATTCCACAGGAGAGGCATCATTGCAGACGAAGGTCGGGTGATGCCTCTTCCGCTTCAAATTGTGAGGATTCTTAAAAGCCGGGAAGTCTCTGATTGCTCCGATAAGAATGATTCCACGATTTTGACCCAGTGAGTCAGATTGATAGAACGATGGAAGAACAGATCACAGTGACACTACCAGATGGAGTGAAGAAGTCCCTTCCTAAAGGAGCAAGACTTCAGGACTTTTGTGATGATGATACCATCGCTGTCCAGATGGATGGGATGATAGTAGATCTTTCTCGAAATCTGGAGAAGGATGCCTCGATCACTTGCATACCGGTCCATTCAAGAAAAGGGCTCGATGTCCTGCGTCATTCTGCAGCCCATGTGATGGCTCAGGCTGTCAAAGAGTTGTTTCCCTTGGCAAAGCTCACCTTTGGCCCGGCGACCGAGTCCGGGTTTTATTATGACTTCGAGTATGAGCGCCCTTTCACTCCTCAAGATCTCGAGAAGATTGAGAAACGGATGGCTGAGATCATCAAGCAAAACCTCCCGTTTGTCCGGCAGGAGGTTTTGAAGGATGAGGCGATCAAGACCTTTCAAAACAAAGGGGAATCGTACAAGGTCGAGCATCTTCAAGATCTTCCAGACCGGGTCTCCCTCTATACCCAGGGGACCTTTACCGACCTCTGTGAGGGACCTCATGCCCCTTCTTCGGGGAAGATTAAGGCCTTCAAGCTTTTAAACGTATCTGGAACCTACTGGAGGGGGGATGCCCGGAACCAGGTCCTGCAGCGGATTTATGGCACTGCATTCCCCGATCAGAAGGCCTTGGATGAATACCTTCACATGCTTGAAGAGGCCCGCAAACGAGACCACCGGAAGTTAGGCAAGGAGCTTGATCTCTTCAGCCTGCAGGACGAGGCGGGTCCAGGCTTGGTGATCTACCATCCCAAAGGCGCTCTCCTTCGAACGATTTTAGAAGATTTTGAGAAGAAAGAGCATTTAAAGAGGGGATACCAGATGGTCATCGGTCCCCAACTTCTGCGATTGGAACTCTGGAAACAGTCAGGTCATTTCGAGAATTATCGGGACAAGATGTACTTCACGAAAGTGGAGGATACGGAGTACGGGATCAAACCGATGAACTGTCTTGCCCACATGCTCATCTACAAGTCGCAGATTCGGAGTTATCGGGATCTTCCCATCCGGTACTTTGAGCTTGGAACGGTGCACCGTCACGAAAAGTCGGGAGAGCTCCATGGTTTGCTCCGGGTGAGAGGGTTTACGCAGGATGATGCCCACATCCTCTGCCGGCCCGATCAGCTCAACGAGGAGATCGGTGCTATCATCGACTTTGTGGATGATGTGATGAAGATCTTTGGTTTTGAATACGAGATGGAATTGAGCACCCGTCCCGAGAAGTCGATTGGAACGGATGAGGATTGGGAAAGGGCAACCCAGGCGCTTCTGCTGGCCCTTAAAGGGAAGAATCTTTCCTTTGATATCAACGAGGGAGAAGGAGCCTTTTACGGCCCGAAGATCGATGTAAAGCTTAAAGATGCGCTCAATCGGAGGTGGCAATGTGCAACGATCCAGGCTGACTTTGCCATGCCCGAGCGTTTTGATCTCACGTATGTGGGAAGCGATGGGGAGCGGCATCGGCCTGTCATGCTTCATCGAGTCATCCTGGGTGCCATGGAGAGGTTTATCGGGGTGTTGATCGAACACTATGCCGGAGCCTTTCCAGTGTGGCTTTCCCCGGTGCAGGCCATCCTCCTTACCGTGACGGATCGCCATATCCCCTACGGGGAGAAGGTTTACCGGGAATTGATCCAGAGCGGAATCCGGGCGGAGAAGGATTTCCGGAATGAAAAGCTGGGATTTAAGATCCGGGAAGCCCAGCTCCAAAAGATTCCCTATATGTTGGTCATCGGAGACCGGGAAGAGAAGGAGGGAACCCTTTCACCGCGGAAACGGAGCGGCGAGGCAATGAAGGCGATGCGAGTTGAGGACTTCATCAGTCAGGTTGTAGCGGAAAATCAAAAATTATAGAGAGTGGAAAATCGAGAGTGGACAGTGGCTTTAGCGACTCCCTACTTGCCACCTTCCACCTTCAACGGCGAAGGAGGTGATGTTTATCGTCAAGGATGTCCGGATTAACCGGGAAATTCGGGCGAGGGAAGCGAGGGTCATTGACCCTGAAGGAAGGCAGTTAGGCATTTTACCATTGGCAGAAGCGCTTCGCATTGCTGCCGGGTTTGAACTTGATCTCGTAGAGGTTTCATCAAAGTCGGACCCGCCGGTCTGCCGAATCATGGATTATGGAAAATTCAAATATCAACAGAGTAAGAAGGCTCATGAGGCGAAAAAGAAACAGGCCGTTGTCCACATCAAAGAAGTGAAGATGAGGCCTAAAACAGAAGAGCATGATTTTCAATTCAAACTTAAGCACATTGAACGTTTTTTAAAAGAGGGGGACAAGATCAAGGTGACGATCGTTTTCAGAGGAAGGGAGATTGCGTTTCCTGATCACGGAAGAAATATGCTGAAGCGGGTTCAGGAGGCCGTGAAGGAATGGGGTAAGGTTGAGCAAGATCCCAGGTTTGAAGGAAGAAATTTTGTGATGATTCTGGCTCCTCTCGTGAGCTTAAAGACTCCTTAACCAACCTTTAAGGACTTAGCAATTAATTACTAATTCAAGGTTTGGTCTTGACGGACCGAGGTGGATTCATGATGCTACAGAAGGAGAGTGAAACGTGCCAAAATTGAAGACGAATCGCGGAGCAGCAAAACGGTTCAAAAAAACGGGAACAGGAAAGATCAAGGCGAAGAGGGCTTTTGCGCGGCATATCCTGACTAAGAAATCGGCGAATCGCAAGAGGATCCTTCGGTCTCCGAAATACGTCGAATCACCGGACGTCAAAGGGGCGAAGAAACTGGTTCCCTATCTTTGAATTCATTTTAAGAGAGTACTCGTTCCTTCCTGATGGTACCTGCCGGTAGGTAGTTTTGAGAGCTTCCACTCCCCACCGCGGGATAGGTGAAATTTCAAATGTCTTTAGACAGGGATTATTTTCTTTTTAGTCAGAAGGGAGATCGACCATGCCGAGGGTAAAAGGTGGGCCGAAGACAAGGCAGAGAAGAAAAAAAGTCTTAAAAATGGCAAAGGGCTATGTGGGCGGGCGGAGGCGGCTTTACCGGACTGCTGTGGATGCTGTCCATCGAGCTCTGTTGTACGCCTACCGAGATCGGAGGAAGAGAAAGAGAGATTTTCGAAGGCTATGGATCAGCCGGATCAATGCTGCGGCAAGGCTCAATGGGCTTTCCTATAGTCGGCTCATGGACGCCTTAAGAAAAGCCCATATGGAGTTGGACCGGAAGATTTTAGCCGATCTGGCTGCAACCGATCCCACTGCCTTCTCCAAGATTGTGGAGATGGCCAAGGCAAGCAGTGCCCCACCCAAATAAGTGAAAATTCGAATATCGAAATTCGAAACAGATTTTATATGACGGGTTGGTCACCCACGAACCATGAAAATAACGTGCCCCCTCTTCCGCTCGCGGGAGAAGGTACGGGTGAGGGTGACCCCTTTGGGTATTTCCCTTACCTGAATCCTATCCCCCTATCGGGGGCGAGGAGGCCATTGGGGTTATTCTCCAAACAATCCAGAATAGAATCATCGAAGCAATAGACGGAGTGGTTTGGTGCTCAAGGAACTGGAAAGACTTCAGGAAGAGACGCTGCTTTCTCTTTCCAAAGCCTGTACTGAAAAAGAGGTTTCTGAAATCAGGATCAGGGTTTTAGGACGGAAGGGAAGTTTAACCCAGCTTCTCAAGACCCTGGGAACGCTCCCGGAGGCCGAGCGAAGAGAATTGGGTCAAAGGGCGAACCAGGTCAAGGCAGCATTAGAGGCCAAGATCGAAGAAGCCCTATCGCGGATCCAGGAAGAGGAGAGGAGGGAAGCCCTCAAAAAGGAATGGATCGATATCACCCTCCCGGGGAGAAAGATTCCCTTCGGCAAAAAACATCCAATTACTCAGATTCTGGAGGAGGTCATTGAGATCTTCTCGCGCCTTGGCTTCGATGTGGTTGAAGGTCCTGAGGTAGAGCTCGACTATTACAATTTTGAAGCCCTTAATATTCCAAAGGGACATCCCGCCCGGGAGATGCAGGCCACTTTCTTCATATCGGATGAGGTTGTGCTCAGGACCCATACGTCGCCCATGGAAGTGAGGACAATGGAGAAACAATCCCCTCCGGTCCGGATCATCTCTCCTGGCGCCGTTTACCGGCGCGATTTCGATCCAACTCACTCTCCCATGTTCCATCAAGTGGAAGGCCTTCTGGTGGACAAGGGGATTACCTTTGCAGACCTGAAGGGCGTCTTGACGGTCTTTGTCCATCAGATGTTCGGAAAGGAGACGAAACTCAGATTTCGGCCCAGTTTTTTCCCCTTCACAGAACCGAGCGCAGAGGTGGATATTCAGTGTGTGATGTGTGGGGGTAAGGGGTGTGGGGTTTGTTCCAATAGCGGATGGTTAGAGATTTTGGGATCTGGAATGACGGACCCGGCTGTGTTTAAATTTGTCAATTATGATCCGGAAGAAGTGACGGGATTTGCATTCGGGATGGGCATCGAGCGGATTGCGATGCTCAAGTTTGGGATCAATGATATTCGGCTCTTTTTTACGAATGACTTGAGGTTCCTTAAACAGTTCTGAGTTCAGAGACCGGAGTTCGGAGTATTAGAAACCTAACACTCTGAACTAAACACTCCGAACTCACAACTCTCCGAGAGGAGCAGATGAAGGTAAGTCTGAACTGGCTCAAAGAGTATGTTGACATTCAAATAAGCGTCAAAGATCTGGCCCATCTCTTGACGATGGCTGGGTTGGAAGTCGGCGAAGTGACTGCTAAAGGCGAGGGATTAGAGAAGATCGTTGTCGCTCAGATCGATTCTATCCGGAAACACCCGAATGCAGACCGCCTTTCTCTGGTCGAAGTCAGAACGGATCGTGAAAAGTTTTCGATCGTTTGTGGTGGAACAAATATCCGGGAAGGACAGAGAGTGCCCCTGGCCTTGGTTGGTGCCAGACTTCCAAATGGGGTTGAGATCAAAAGGTCAAAAATCAGAGGGCAATCCTCTGAGGGGATGCTCTGTTCAGAGATTGAACTTGGCCTGGGCCAAGATGCTGCAGGAATTATGATTCTTCCGGCAGACTCCCCCTTGGGGAAGGAATTGGCCGGGGTTTTGGGGCTAACGGACGCAGTTCTCGATCTGAGTGTTACTCCCAATCGACCCGACTGGCTCTGTGTGATTGGTGTGGCCCGGGAGATCGCTGCCTTAACCCATCAAAAAGTGAAATATCCTTCTTCCTCCCTTTTGGACCGGGGAGAAGAGATACAAAGAAAGACTTCTGTAGCCATTCTTGATCCGGATCTATGCCCCCGTTACGTGGCAAGGATAATAGAGGGGGTGAAGATCGGCCCTTCGCCCCAGTGGATGAGAGATCGACTGGAAAAGGTGGGGGTCAGATCCATCAATAATGTGGTGGATGTGACCAACTATGTGATGATGGAATATGGTCAACCCCTCCATGCCTTCGATTTTGAATTACTGGAAGAGCGGAGAATTGTCGTTCGAAGGGCTCAGGAAGAGGAAGAATTTGTCACCCTGGACGGAGTGAAGCGGATCATGAGTAGTCAGGACCTTATGATCTGTGATGGGAAGAAACCTGTTGCCATCGCTGGGGTGATGGGAGGCCTTAATTCCGAAATCAAAGAAGATACGACCCTCGTCTTTTTGGAGAGCGCCTATTTTGATCCCATGGCCAATCGAAGGACTTCAAAAAGACTCGGCCTTGAGACAGAGGCTGCGTACCGTTTTGGAAGGGGAATTGATTACGGTGGATGCCTTCTGGCTGCGAACCGCGCCACCGAGTTGATTCGGGAATTGGCAGGAGGAAGAATCCTGGAGGGAGCGATCGATGCCAATCCGGTTCGCCTTGAGCCGAAACCGATTCGACTGAGGGTCTCAAAAATCAATCAAGTCTTGGGAACAGAGATCCCTGGCCAAAAAATGAGATCCTACCTTGAGGATTTGGAGCTGAAAGTCGAGGAAGAAAAGGAGGATCGATGGATCGTGACCCCGCCCTCTTTCCGGGGGGATCTGGAACGGGAGATCGATCTCATCGAAGAGATTGCCCGGATGGATGGATATGAAAATATCCAGACTACCCTCCCTTCAAGTTCTTCTTTCCCTGTGGGGAAGAACAGGGATTTTCTCCTGGAGAAAAAGGTAAAAGAGGTGCTCATCCACCATGGTTTTCATGAGGTGATTACCTATGGTTTTGTCTCTCCAAACTGCTATGATCTCATTGGCATCGCCCCAGATGACCCAAGAAGAAAACCTCTTCCAATCCTTAATCCGCTGACAGAAGACTTTTCGGTGATGAGAACGACCTTAATTCCAGGACTCCTGGAGACGGCCCGTTATAACCTCTCCCGAAAGAATTCGAATCTCAAAATCTTCGAGCTAAGAAGGGTATTCCTTTTTGAAGAAGGGAGTAGACTTCCAAGGGAGATGAGATATCTCTCGGGGTTAGCCACCGGGTTTGTCGAAGAACCCCATTGGGCATCCCAGCCAAGGCTCATCGATTTTCATGATATCAAAGGCTGTATCGAGGCACTCTTTGAGGCCTTCCAGATAGAAGGCGTTTCATTTGAACGGGCAGAGGAGGTTCCTTACCTCCACCCCGGAAGATCGGCGAAACTCATGAAGGGAGAGGAGATCCTGGGGATTCTGGGAGAAGTTCATCCGGAGGTTCTGGGCCGTTGCGACCTTCCTGATAAGGCCTGTCTCTTCGAGATGAATTTTGAGCCCTTCCTGCAATGGGTGAAAGAGGAAAAACGATTCCAATCCTTGCCCAGATTTCCGGCTATCTACCGGGACCTCTCGTTGGTGGTCGATGCCTTCTTGGAGACAAGGAAATTGGCAGAAGCGATCTGGGCTTCTCAGGAACCCTACATCGATG
>DATIGG010000425.1:0-19855 GCA_035454825.1 Thermodesulfobacteriota bacterium
ACGGCGATCAGGCTGACCTCAATGTGCCGGAGCGTGGAAAAGAGGATAACTTCCCTCCTCTCCAAGATATAGGTTAGAAACTCCATGTCACCTCCTTTCCCAAAAAGGGAGTAAGGGGTCGAGGATTCAAGGGTTCAAGTCAATGAAACAAATTCTTTTCTTTTCACTCGAACCCTCGGTCCCTTGAATCCCTGAACCCTGAATTTAGTGTCTCAACCCCGCCGGGGTCAAACCCCTTTCCATGAGGACGAACAAGTAATCCACTCCTATCGCCAATAAAGTCACAGGGAGAGCCCCTGCAACGATCTGCTCCGTATTGACGCTCGCAATCCCCCTGAAGATCAACCAGCCCAGTCCTCCTGCTCCAATGTAGGCCGCGATGGTAGCTGTGCCGATATTCATCACCGCTGCTGTTCGAATACCGGCCATGATCACAGGCAATGCAACGGGGAGTTCCACCATCCTCAGAAATTGCCAAGGGCTCATCCCCATCCCCTCCCCTGCCTCGCGGATGGCTGCATCGATATGGACGATTCCTACAAAGGTATTCCGAATCAGGGCGAGCTGACTATAAAGGATGAGGGCAATTAAGGCCGGTTTGATTCCGATGCCGATAAAGGGGATGAGCATCCCGAAAAGGGCGAGACTTGGAATCGTATAGATAACCCCGGCAATTCCGATTACGGGTGTGGCCGCCCTCCTATATCGGGTAATCAGGACCCCGATTGCAATCCCGATGAGGGTGGAAATCGATACGGAAATGACGGTGATCTTGATATGTTCAAGAGTGAGCTTAAGAATCACGTTCAGGTTGTTTACAAAGTAGTTGAGAATGCTCAAGAACCTTCTCCTCGCACCCCTAAGCCTCTGAGGTAAAAAAGGATGCAAACTGGGTCATCGTCACAATCCCTTTCAGGCATTCTTCTTCATCAACAACAGGGAGCCAAAGCCTGTTTCCCTTCAGCATCATTTCTAACGTTGCCCGGATCTCTCCATTATCCCTCAAGGTGGGAATGTCCCGGTCCATGAAGTCAGCCACCTTCCCTCCATCCTTTGGGTCAAGTCGCTCGAATCGAACAGTTCCCCGGAAGGCTCCCTGATCATCTACCACCAGAAGAATGTCACTCCGCTTTTCTGCCATCAACCTTTTGGCCTCAAGGATGCTGCTTCCTTCCGGGATCCGATCGGATGCCGGAACCATGATATCTGAAACCTTCGCCAATTTCATCAGTTTTAATCCAGATTCTTTACCGACTAAATCTTTTACGAAATGATCTACAGGTTCCTTCAGGATTTTCACGGGAGGGTCAAACTGGACGATTCGCCCACTCCTCATGACGGCGATCCGGTCACCTAACTTAATCGCCTCATCCATATCATGGGTGACAAAGAGGATCGTCTTTTTAAGCCTGGCACGGAGCCTCAAAAACTCATCCTGCAACTGAGCTCTTGTGATGGGGTCGAGGGCTCCAAAAGGTTCATCCATTAAGACGACGGGAGGATCTGCTGCCAGCCCCCTTGCCACTCCGACCCGTTGTCTCTGGCCCCCTGAGAGTTGGTGGGGATAACGGTTTCTAAAAGCCTGGGGTTCCAAACCAACAAGGGTCAAAAGCTCGTCTGTTCGCTTTTCCCGGGCCGCTGTCTGCCAACCAATCAAGCGTGGAACCAGAGAGATGTTTTGGGCCACGGTCATGTGGGGGAAAAGGCCCACGTCCTGAATCACATAACCAATGCTTCGTCGCAGGGCAATGACATCAACTGTTGCCGTATCCTCCCCGTTTAGATAGATGGTCCCACCGGTTGGCTCAACCAGTCGGTTCAAGAGTTTTACTGTCGTCGTTTTGCCACACCCGGAGGGGCCAACGAATGTGACGCACTCTCCATCAGCGATTTCGAAGCTGACATCATCGACCGCCTTCGTTCCATCGGGAAAAATTTTGCTGACTTGATTAAACTTAATGATGATGTTCGTCATCTTATTATCTATACCTTTTTGTCCATGTTATACCAAATCCAAGCGACTTGACAAGAGTTTCTTCTATTCACATCACGCTCTATCCCTCTCCCCATTGGGAGAGGCTAAGGATAAGAGGGTCCATGCTGAGTGTAATTGGGTGCTCGTTTGAGTCTTGTGCTTGACCTGTAAGAAACGAAGAGTTATTATCCCAAAAGAAATTTGGAATTCATTGTTTAGGAGGAAACCCTTGAAAGACTATTCGGCTGCTTACCGTAAGAAAACACCTCAATCCGAAGCCCTTTTCAAAAGGGCAAGAGAGGTCATGCCAGGAGGTATATCTCACAATATCCACTACTTCCCGCCCTACCCTTTCTTTGTGAAATATGCAAAGGGCTCTAAGGTCTGGGATGTGGATGGAAATGAGATCGTAGACCTCTGGATGGGTCACTATACGCATATCCTCGGCCATCATGCTGACCTCATCGCTAAGGCGATCGAACGGCACCTCAAAGAAGGAATCCACTGGGGCATCGTTTTCGAAAAACAGATTGAATGGGCAGAATTGATCCGGGAATTGATCCCCTGTGCCGAGATGGCCCGGTTTTGCTGTTCCGGCACAGAGGCAACGATGTATGCTGTCCGGCTTGCAAGGGCCTATACGGGAAAAAATACGATTCTAAAGATTGCCGGGGGCTGGCATGGCGCGAATGCGGACCTCACCCTGGCCATCAAGGCCCCTTATGAAAAGAGGGAGAGTCTCGGTCTTTTACCTGAGCTTGAGCAATATGCAAAGGCCATCCCTTTCAATGATATCCCTGGAACGCAGGAGATTATCCAACAAAACAAGAAGGAGTTGGCCGGGATTATTCTTGAACCGGTTATTGGCGAAGGTGGATTTATCCCTGCTACCTCTGAGTATCTGAAGATGCTCCGTTCCGAGACGGAAGCCTCAGGGGCCCTTCTGATCTTGGACGAGGTCATCTCAGGCTTTCGACTTTCCTTGGGAGGAGCCCAGAAAAGACTCGGCGTCACGCCGGACCTGACCACACTGGGCAAGATCATGGGAGGGGGTCTACCCGTCGGTGCCGTGGTCGGAAAAAAGGAGATCATGGACCAGACTTCGCCTGAGAGAAAAGGCAGCAAGTGGGAAAAGATCATGATCGGAGGCGGCACTTTCTCCAGCCACCCTTTGACCGTAGCAGCGGGACTGGCCATGCTTCGATATCTTAAGGACCATGCTGAGGAAGTCTATCCTCTTTTAGACTCAAAGGGCGAAAAAGTGCGTGAGGGTGTGCAGGGAGCGCTTCGCCGCCATGGAGTTAATGCCATCGTCACAGGAATTGGTTCTCTCTTTCAGACCCACTTCCCAAAACAAGAGGTCTCAGTTTTGGATTCTCCCCATGCGATCAGCCAATTCACGGACATCGAGAAAAGGGAGGTCGAGTTTCGAATCCGGATGCTTTCAAAGGGTGTCCATATGATGCATGGAGGGGGCGCCCTGTCCATCACTCACTCGGATCAAGACATCCAAAAAATCATCGAAGCTGCCGGGGAAGTTGGAAAGGAGATGGCCGAGTCTTAACAAAGTTACAAGTTCGGAGTTTGGAGTTCGGAGTATTATATTTCTATGATATTTTTTCTCTTCGAATCTAAGAGGAATGGATGGTGGAAAAAGAAAAAGCTAAAATGGGTGTGATTGTCGTGGATTTCCAAGCGGATTTCACAGAATCTAAAAAAGGCTCCTTAGCAGTAGAGGGGACCGATGAAGCATTTATCAAGAAAGTGGAAGAAAATACAAAGAAGCTGAAGGAAGCCGGTTATCCAATCTTTGGGACTCTGGATTGGCATCCCGCAAACCATATCTCTTTCTTTACCAGTCATGAAGGGAAGAAGGCCTTTGAGGTCATCAAGATTCGCGGAAAGGATCAAGTCCTATGGCCGCCTCACTGTGTCCAGAATACCCCTGGAGCGGAAGTCCTGTTGGATAAAAGATTATTTAAGGCATTTGTAAAAACTGCAACGGACCCGCAGTATGAAGGTTATTCCGGATTTCAGGATGATGGTGGGAAAAAGACCGAGTTGGATCAACTTCTCAAGACGGATCAGATCAACAGGGTGGTTGTTTATGGAATCGCCACCGATTACTGCGTCAGGGCAACCGCATTAGATGCATTGACCGCAGGATATCAAGTCGTCCTGATCAAAAACCTTTGCCGAGGCGTGGCTCCGGATACCTCTCAAAAGGCCCTCGAAGAGATGAAGACCAAAGGAGTGGTCATCCTGGATGATCTCGATTTGGAAAAGCTCACAGGCGATTAAAGACTCTTCTGCCTTTTTCCTATTGCCTTAGGCCTATTGCCTTCTGCCTGCTTAGTAGTAGCGTTTCTCCCCTGCGCGGTCCTCAGCGAGGTCGATACCCCACTCACCGAGGATTTTCGAGACAGCCCGCTCGCCGCTCTCGATGCAATTCGGTACGCCAACACCCCTGTAGCTGCCACCGGCCACGGCGAGGCCGGAAATCCGGGCACAGCGGTTATCGATCCTTGCAATCCGGTCAAGATGTCCCAGGGTGTACTGGGGCATGCCAAGGTGCCACCGGAAGACACGCGAGAAGAGTGGCTTCGCAAAGGGGTTGAGTCCTAAGATGCCATGAAATTCGGTGATCACTGTCTGGACGAGTTCTTCGTCGGAGCGTTTCAGAATCTCCTGGTTATGGGGCCCTCCAACAAAGCCGCGAAGCAGCACTTTCCCCGGAGGTGCGCGGCCCGGCCACTTGGTGGAAGAGTAAGTGGCCGCCATGAGCGCACGGCCTTCCGCGAGCGGACAGAGGACCCCGAACGCATTCAGATCAAATCCAACCTCCTTCTCGTTGAAGGCAACCGAGACCGTCGCCGAGGAAGAAGCGGGGATGCTGGCGAGTGCATCTGCGATGACCTCGTCGTGCGGCCGGACGAGCGGTTCCGCAGCCCATGACTCCGTCGCAATGATTACTGCCTCAGCGTCGACCGTCGAGCCGTTGGAGAGTGAGACACTCCACGCACCGCCGTCATGGTGCTGGAGTCCCGTGACAGCCATGCTTGTCCGCATTCTCTCGCGACCCGCTACTTCGGCCATGCGGTCCGTGAGCTCCTGCATACCATTCAGAAACGAAGTGAAGAACGTCCTGGGCTTCTCGCCAGGCTTCGCTGGATACTTGCGCCGCATCTCTTCGACCTTTCGACGGGCTGCGATGAAACCCCTCATGAGTGATCCATACGTTTGTTCCATCTCGAGGAGGCGCGGGAACGTCGCGGCCAGTGACATCTTCGAAGGATCCGACGCATGAACGCCGCCTACGAGTGGCTCAGCCAGGCGATCCAGACACTCGCGTCCCATCCGACGGACCACGAAGCTCTCGAGTGTCTCGTCGTTGAGTTCTCCTGGCGCAATCTTCTTTGCTGGGATGAAGAGGTCCATGGCCATCCGGATCTTGCCTGGCCATGAGAATAGACCCGTAGTGGCGAAGGGCAAAAATTTCGTGGGCGCGAACATGAAGATACCATCGGGCATTTGGTGAAGTCTACCGCGTGACAGGATCCACGTTCGCTTGCGGGACTCATCGGTCGGCAGTTCGTCATCGAAAATCCCCGTGAGCTTTGCGATGCGATGACAGGCAGGCTTTTCGGTCAGGAAGCAATCCGGACCGCCATCCACAATGAACTTACCTTCATTTGAGGGATCCCAAACAATCTCCGTACAAATTTTACCGCCGAGACGCGGGTCTTTCTCGAAGAGAATGAATTCGACGTCATGACCCTCCGATGCGGCGCGAGCCACTTTGTAAGCCGCACCAAGCCCGGCAACGCCGCCCCCGATGATGATGATCCTCTTCATTCTTTCCCCAAAATATTTCAGTTCGGAGTATTCAGTTCGGAGTTGGGAGTCTTAATTCTGAACGCATCGGCCACCCAAAAAACCCCAACTCCCGGACTCTTTGCCCCCTGTCAGAAACAATGCTGTACACATAGGCCGTTCGTACTGAGCTTGTCGAAGCATGAACGCTCCATTTACCCACCCTTCGACAAGCTCAGGGTGAACGGCTTCTATCTAACTGAACCGTACTGCTTTCAGATTCTCTTCCACAACACTTGCCAGTGCTTCGATAAAGCGCTCAGAGGCATTCAGAGAACGGGTTCGTTTTAATATCATCCCTAAGGAATCGGCCTTTTTCTGGAAAGTAATGTCAATGTCATAAAGGATCTCGATATGGTCAGCTACAAATCCGATTGGAACCAGAAGCACTTCTTTCACCTTTTGTGAGACAAGCTCGTCCAAGACCTTTTCAACCTCCGGACCTATCCATTCCTCGGGCCCACCTCCCTTGCTCTGAAAGGCGATGTGCCAGGGGAAAGGCTCCATTCCTTCAAGAACCTTTTTGACACTCTCTTCCATGTCCCCTGGGTAGGGATCCTTTTCCACAGTCGATTTTGGAAGGCTGTGAGCCGTGAAGATGAGATGGATCCCCTTCCTCTCTTCGGGAGCGAACCCCAACAATCCTTCTTCTATCTTTTCCCTGACTGCTTGAACAAAGAGAGGATGGGAATACCATCCCTCGATAAAAGAGATCTCCAAGTCCATTCCAAGATCTTCTTGTGCCCGATTCACCTCTTCAATATAAGCCCCTGTGCTTACACAGGACCGGAAAGGGGCCATCGGAATAGCAACAATCTCTTTGATACCCTCTCGAGCAATGTCGATCAACGTCTCTTCGATCAAGGGATGGCCATAGCGCATCCCCACATACGGTTTAAAGGAATAACCCTTTTCATTCAGTTTTTTAGCGAGTCCCTTCGCTTGTGCCCAGGTGATCCCAGGGAGGGGAGAAAAGCCCCCGATCAATTGATAGCGCTCCTTGATCCTCTCGAGTAGCTCTGGAGAGGGTCTTCGGCCCTTGAAGAGGCGGGTCAAAAATGGCTCCACTTCTTCCAACGATCGTGGACCTCCAAAGGCCAAGAGTAAAAGAGCTTTCATAGAAAACCAAATTAATGATTTACTCTTTTTGTTGAATTATTCAGCTTTGCGAAAGTAATGAAATCAAGTACTGTTTCCAGGCCCCCATCCTGTGGAGAGACGTGAACAAACGAAGCAGTTCCCTCTCTCCAGATTTCGGGGGAGAGGGTCAGGGTGAGGGGGCATTTTCTTTCAACGAGGAAAGAATTGCTTCCAACACGACCTCTCCCTCTTTCAAAACATCATTATTCCAAAATCTTAACATTTGGTATCCCTTTTCTCTTAAATATTCAGAACGCTTAGCATCTGACTCCAGATTTTCAGCGTGTTGTCCACCATCCAGTTCAATAATAAGTTTTTTCTCTATGCAAACGAAATCTACAATGAATGGGCCTATTGGATGCTGACGTCGAAATTTCCATCCGCACAACTCTCTATTTCGCAGACGTGCCCATACCCACTTTTCCGCATCGGTCATGTTCTTCCTTAGCGCTTGCGCCAGGGATTTCATTTTTTCACCCCTCACCCTGCCCCTCTCCCCTGTAATGGGAGAGGGGATTCCTTGATGGGGTTTATCAAAAGTAGGATCTTGAGCTGTGCTGATGGACCAGATCGACTAAGGCCTTTACGTGATCCACGGGGGTATTAGGTAGAATGCCGTGGCCCAGGTTGAAGATATGGCCGGGTCGGCCTCCTGCGCTTTCGAGAATCCTTTTCACTTCCTTTTCAATCAAGTTGACGGAACTCAAAAGGATCACAGGATCAAGGTTTCCTTGTATGGCCACATCATATCCTATCCGGGACCATGCTTCTGCCAGATCGACCCGCCAGTCCACCCCAATGACATCCCCACCTGCCTGCTTCATCCGCTCCAGAAGCGTTGAGGAGGTGGTGGCGAAATGAATGAGAGGAACGTTCTTATCCACACCTTTAATGACCTTCCTGGAATAAGGAAGAACATAGGTTTCATAATCTGTTGGACTGAGGCATCCCACCCAGGAGTCGAAAAGCTGAAGAGCCTGTGCCCCGGCCCGAAACTGAGCATTCAGATATCGAATCAATACCTCCGAAAGCTTAACCATGAGGCGATCCCATGCTACAGGGTTCTGATACATCATCCCCTTGGCGAGGGTGTAGTTCTTTGAATGTCCTCCTTCAATGATGTAACTGGCAAGGGTGAAGGGAGCCCCTGAGAAGCCGATCAGAGGGATCCTGTCCGCTAATTCCTTTCGAACGATGCGAATCGCTTTCATCAGAAAAGGAAGGTCCTCTTCAGGTTCAATGATCCGCAGTTCTTCAATCTGTTTCATCTCGCGAATAGGCTGGCGAAAGACAGGGCCCTCATCCTTCGCAAACTCCAGCCCAATTCCCATTGGCTCCAGAGGAAGCAGAATATCTGCAAAGATGATCGCTGCATCGACCTCCATTTGTCCGACGGGTTGGAGCGTGACCTCTGCTGCCAGTTCAGGATTTTTACACATCTCCAGGAAGGAATATTTCTTCCGAAGCGCCCTGTACTCCTTCATATACCGACCGGCCTGACGCATGAGCCAGATGGGAGTATACGTTGTAGGCTTCCTTCGGCAGGCCATGAGAAAAGGGAAACGGTTATCTATTTCCTTCATTTCCAGTCTCTAAGCAGTTGGATGAGTAATCTCACACCCACACCTGTCCCGCCTTTCGGGATATAAGGTCTCTCTTTTTCAATGGATGCAGGACCGGCAATATCGAGATGGACCCATGGGATTTTTTCCACAAATTTACTCAAAAAGATCCCACCGATGATGGCGCCGGCTGCCCGGGTTCCCACATTCCTGAAATCTGCGGCATCGCTCTTGAGATAGTCGAAGTATTCATCCCAGAGGGGCAACCGCCACACCTTTTCGCCGGTCCTGGCCGATGCCTCTTCAACCCGCTTTATAAGAGCATCATCATTTCCCATTATGCCGGCGACATAATCTCCCAGGGCAATCACACAGGCGCCTGTCAGAGTCGCAAGATCAAGGATTGCCTTGGGTTGGTACCGAAGGCTGTAAGCAAGGGCATCACAGAGGATCAGTCTACCTTCAGCATCCGTACTGATCACCTCCACGGTCTGTCCTGAAAGGGTCTTCAAGACATCCCCGGGCTTGTAAGCCTTCCCGCTCGGAAGGTTCTCTGTCGCCGGGATGATACCGACGAGGTGGAGAGGCAGTTGAAGCCCGGCCGCGGCCTGCATCGTTCCCAGAATGGCTGCAGCGCCGGACATATCGTCCTTCATCCGCTCCATTCCCTCTGCAGGTTTCAGCGAAATACCGCCGCTGTCGAAAGTGATCCCTTTCCCTACTAGCGCAATTGTATCGAATCCCCTCCCCTTATTATATTCAAGGATAATAAACTTCCCTGGCTCCTGGCTCCCCTTGGCCACAGCAACAAAGGCTCCCATGCCCACGGCCTCTGCCTGGCTTACCTCCAGAACCTGAAGCTCCATTCCATGATCTTTTGAGATTTTTTCGGCTTTTTCTGCCAGAACGGTCGGGGTAACCCTATTGCTCGGCCCGTTAACGAGATCCCTTGCCAGGCGGACCGATTCCGAAAGGATCTTTCCCGTTCTGATTCCATCACCGATCTGCTTCGTCTCCTCAGATGTCTCCCCCAGGAGAACCCCTTCTTCGATCTCTCTGATCTTATCCCGCTCCAGGGTCTTCAGTTCATTGAACTGATAGACTCCGAGAAGAAGCCCTGTCACAAAGGCCTCTGCTAACTGACCTTCGGAAAAATCACCAATTTTTCTTATTGAACAAGCGAATTGTTTAACCCCAGAGTCCCGGATGTACTTCCCTGCCTTTGCAGAAGCCCCGCGCCACTTTTCGAGATCAAATTCCCTCTTTTTGCCAAGCCCCGTTATAAGAACCCTTCTGGCTGGGAGAGCCCCTTGAGTGTAAAGGAGCTGACATTCATAGAGCTCTCCCTTAAAATCCCCCTGCTTCATCAAATTGGATAAGAAGCCTTTCCATTCCGAATCAACAGCCCGGATAGCCCCTTCCCACTCCTCAGAAGAATCAAAAGCGAAAAGAAGAAGAATCTCACAGGGATATTTTTCGGCTTTTCCCTGATCAGCTCGAATCTCCATACTCCCCCCGTATGAATTCCGTGAGAGCGCGAGGCGCCAGTCGTAAGCGGTTTCACCCCTTACCCCTTACGCCTCACCCCTTACGAAGTGTTGTTACTCTTTTTCCTTCAGCTTTGTAACAGTGATGGAGCGGCTTTCCTCAGAAGTGGCAAAGGCCTTCACCTTTCTGACTAAATCAGGTGGCCAGTTGCTTCGACCAAGAAGTCTGGCAAGCATCCAGGGATTTAGGTCCGAAACTTCCAGCCACTTTCCTGCTTTCTTGATCAAATCATCAAGGGCTTTTCTCCTTGGATCTCCCTTCAGGGGATATTTCTCTTTCAACTCTATATTCACCCTGACCAGATGGTCACTCCCCAAAATCGTTTCAACCTTCTCCTTTTGCCGATAGGAAAAGAGGGCCTCTTCGATCTTTCCCAATTCCGCATCGATCTCTTCGTTAAAGATCCTCTTCTTCTCCCTTAAATCAATATACCGGTTTACGAGATTCACCCCTTCTTCCTGGAGATATTCGTTGAGTGGAAGGTTTTCCACGAGGACCAGTTGTTTTCGTTTAGGGCAGAAGGGTTGATAATCGCACCAGTTGCAGAGAGGTCCTTCTTTAGGGAGAAAATATCGATCGGCCTCGATCCTCTGGATGAGATCGAAGGTCTCCTGGCTGATCTTCTTCAGATCTTCCGGTTTCCGTGATGATCTGATTTCGGCATCGAAGGCAAGATAATGCCAGATCAGCCTCACCTCCTCTATTTCCTTCCACTTCTCTTGAACCCCTATCTGATAAAAGGCGAGCTGCCGGTCCGAATCAACCTCCTTCTGACTGGGAAGTTTCCCGGACGTTTTGTAATCGTGAATTTCAAGAATGGACTGATCGACCCGGACCAGGCGATCGATATAGCCCCGGATGAAGTAATCTTTCCCTCCATTGAGAGGGAAGTTGATATACTCTTCAAGGCCAACCGTCTTCCCATGATCGAAAGGATGGTAACGCCTGTAATACTCGGCAATGCATTTTTTACCCTGCTGCTGGTAATCCTCGACACTGTACTCCTTTCGGATAATCTGGACCATCCCTTTCCAGTTCTTCTCCCAGCTCTGTTGGTAGAAATCAAGGATCTCCCCGAGGGTATTGAGTTTATCTACCTTCATCAAGTCGCGGTAGAGCTTCTCCAGGGCATCATGGACCCTTGAACCCATGAAGGCCTCGATGCTTTCCGTTTCAGCCTCGATCTTGTCAATATAGGCAAGTTTGTATTGATGGGGGCAGGTCTCGTAGGTAGAAAGCTGGGAATGGGAATAGGTAGGCATCATCTCCCCCTTAAATATCGGTCGGTTTTAAGTTATTGATAAATGTCTATTTTTAACAAGAAAAACACCTCCTGTCAAAATTCGATCATCCCTTCAAATGTCCAGACGAAGAAGGCGAAAGCCTAACAAGTCGGTGTTCTCCCTCTCCATCGAGAGACTGTGTCGCAATAGGGGAATTGGTGGAAGATGTCATGCTGAAATTGTTTCAGCATCTAATAGAATCAATACCTTGTGAGACCCTGAAATAAATTCAGGGTGACAAAAAAATAAACCTATGACACAGTCTCCCGAGGGGAGAGGGGGAGGGAGAGCGAAGGGTTCTTATTTTTTTTCCATTTTTCTCATCTTCCTTCTTTCACGTATCATTTTTGTGTCCTGGTACATATCTTCATAGGTGGCCTTAATTGCCTGTTCGAATGTGGCGAGGTCACCCCCATTCTCCTTCGTAAACTTTTCAGCGTCCTCCTTTTTCTCAAAAGCCCATTTCGCTCTTTTTGTCATGACTCCCATCTTGCTTCCTCCGATCACCCAGAAGGCCTTTTCAGCATCGATCAGGTTTTTGGTGCCGTAGTCTCCCACTCTAATTGCCTTGGGGGTCTTGTCGAGATTGACGGTAAGATCGACAGCAGCGCAACGAAGGCTGCACATCCCCTCTGTGGTCCCATCTTCATATTCGACAAGAACCCGACTGTGGGCAAATTTCTCACGATCCATCCCGCAATATTTGCACGAAGGATGTTTCTTTACATCCTCCTGAGCAAACCCGATTGCCGCCACGAAAAACCCAAGAACGAATATTGCCGCACACAACGATAGTTTTTTCATATTCACCTCCCGGCGTGTAAGATAGACCAAGTTTTGACCATTAGGTTAAACCGATTATCGCAATAATGAAAATGGGGTGAATGCAGTATTTTGATCCAAAAAATAGTGTATTTTTGAAGAACGATTTTTACACCAATGCAAGAAACAACAGGAGAAATGGAGATGAACCTGATAGACCGCTGAACGGCGAGGACGAGCAATATGCGAGTTGGCATTCTGGTTCAGGGGTGATCGGCACAAAGATTCTACCTTTCCATTCCAGGGCCAAAATGATAAAATGGTTTAGGAGGGGCATCCATATGGGAATCGCTAAGAAGATTTGGACTTGTTTTGTTATCATGGTTTGGATATTCACGGTGGCCGAAATCGTCGGAGGAGAGGAGAAGGGAAAGATGAATCCAGAGATCTCTCTGCCCGCTGAAGCGACGGGCTGGAAGTGGGATGGGAAAGAGATGAAGCACGATTCCAAATCCGTTTTTCAGTACATGAACGGTGCCGCAGAACTCTATCTGGCCTATGGCTTTCAAAACCTGAGGGTCCGCCGTTTTGAAAAACCAAATCAGCCGCCAATTACCCTCGAACTCTATGATATGGCGTCCTCAGTGAATGCTTATGGGGTTTTCTCCTTCGAGCGCCAGGACGAAGCCGCAGGGATCGGCCAGGGCTCGGAGTTTGGGGGAGGGCTGCTACGGTTCTGGAAAGGAAAGTATTTTCTCAGCATTTATGCAGACGGACAAGGGGTGGAAGTCGAATCGGCCATTCTCACGATAGGCAGGACCACGGCAGATCTAATCCGAGAGATGGGGCCGGAGCCCAAATTGGTCGGCCTTATCCCCGGCAAGGATCTTGGGCTGGTCGACAGGAGTGTCCGCTATCTCAAGAGCCATATTCTCCTGAACCAGCGGTTCTTCGTAGCCCACCATAATATCTTTAACCTGAGCCAGAGGACGGAAGCCGTACTCGCCCAATACACTCGAGAAAAAAAGAAGACCCACCTGCTCCTCATTCGATATCCCAGCATGAAGGAGGCAAAAGATGCTTACCAGAGCTTCAAGGGCGCCTACCTTCCTGATGCCGGGGGGAAGGATCTTCTAAAAACGGAAGACCAGAAGTGGACCATGGGCCGGCAAAGGGGTGAAGTTGTTATCGTCGTTTTTGGGGCTCCCACGGCAGACGACGCCGAGGCGTTGCTCAAGGCAACAGAAGAGAAATTAGATAGGAAATAAAGGTCACGTTTAACGGTCAGGGCAACGATGCCCGTGTCACTCCCCCCAGTTTTACGGAAGGGGCGCCAATTTTTTCGACAGAAGATACGTCTGGCCCTATAAAGGACTGATCGTCGGAACCGATCCTGTAGCAGTAGATGCCACAGGTGCTCACCTGCTTCAGGCAAAGCGGATCGCCTTTTTTGGTGAAGACCGGGCCCTGGATGTTCCTCCGATCCACATCAGGGAATCATGGACAAGAAAATCACTGCGTTTCTGGCAGTCCTATTTACCTCGATGTATAGCTTTGTAACCATTGCGGAGGCGCAGACCATGGAAAACATAGGCTTGAGTGCAAGACAGCAAAGTATTGTCCCCATCGCGGCCTTCACGGCCAACGGTGATCTGCAGAAGCTGAAAACAGCTCTGAACGAAGGACTGGATACCGGGTTGACTGTTAATGAGATTAAAAAAGTTCTTGTGCAGATGTACGCCTATTGTGGTTTCCCGCGCAGCTTAAACGGAATCGGCACCTTCATGAGCGTCATGGAAGAACGGGAGAAGAAGGGCATCAAGGACGAGCTTGGCAAGGAACCAAGCCCCATGCCTGGCAACAAGAGCAGCATCGAACTCGGAACGGAGATTCAGACACGCCTGGTAGGAAGGCCGGTCACCGGGGCAATCTACACTTTCGTTCCCGCCATAGATCAATTTTTGAAAGGACACCTTTTCGGGGACATCTTCGGACGTGACAACCTGGATTTCCAGAACAGGGAGATCGCGACCCTATCAGCCCTGGCCAACATGGAGGGAGTCAATCCCCAGTTGCAGTCTCATTTTAACGTCGCGTTTAATGTCGGTCTGACCGAGGCGCAGATGAGGAGCCTGGTATCCGTTCTCGAAGCCAAAGTTGGCAAAAAAGAGGCGGATAACGCGAACCAAATTCTGACCAAGGTTTTAAGCAACAGGGCTAAATAAGGCTGCTGTACTTTCAAACAAGTACTTTATAGATCGCACTTATCTCCAACCCCGTCATTCCCCGGCTTGACCGGGGAATCCAGAAAAGCGCTGGATGCCCGCTTAAGACATGCGGGCATGACGCCCAGACAGGAATGGAACTTTGGTATGTGTCAATTCAATTATGAGACTCTTGATAACTAATAAATTTAGGTGAAACACAAGATGAAAAAAATACTTTTTTTGGCCCTCGCATTGGCGATGGCCATCTGCCACGCCCCTTGCAGGGCCGACAACAGCGGGATGAAGATAAGGCTAAAAGTTGGAGATACAGTACTTACAGCGACTTTGATCGACAGTGCAACAACACGGGATTTTATATCCCTACTGCCGTTAAACTTGACATTGAAGGATTATGCTGGGACAGAAAAAATCAGCGATCTGCCAAAAAGATTATCTACAGAGGGCGCGTCTTCTGGCAGTGATCCTTCTGTTGGAGATATTGCCTATTACGCTCCCTGGGGAAATTTGGCGATATTCTATAGAGATTTTGGGTACTCAAGCGGACTTGTTATACTCGGAAAGATAGACGCTGGTATAGAAGCTTTTGGTTTGTCCGGCTCTGTGAGAGTTACGATCGATCTCATCAAGTGAGAAATAAATTAGAAAGCGTGAGTCAGGAATGAGCGGATTATTGTTAATCTTGATGATATTTCTTACAAGCTGTATGAAGAATGATACTGTCACGTCTGATGGTAATGCAGCCACAATCTCAGTTTCAGAAAGAAACCCAAATGGAATCTTTGCCCATATAACAACCAATGATTCCGTCCACCACATCGTGAACCACCCGGCATTTAAAGGTTTTGGTAAGTATTTGCTGCCGTGGGATAATGGCACGAATTATTACAACACGCCACTGAATAATGTTAGTTCGCTCTTGCCGTATCACAACCATGTTGACCCTAACATAGTAGTGGGCGCAATTAACCACATGATTGACGAAATCAACGACGGCAAAACCATATTCTACGATTTCTACACCGAACAGCAAAAACAGGAGAACCCCACCAAAGAGTCTACCGGCCTCTTCTTCTTCAGGGGTAAACCGGGAGCTCCGTTTGCTATGGTGTGTCCGGGAGGAGGCTTTTCCTATGTTGGTTCCCTCCATGAAGGCTTTCCGCACGCTATAGAGCTGAGTAAAAGGGGGTATAATGCGTTCGTATTGAAATACCGTGTGGGGGGTGAGTTAAGGGCCACCGAAGACTTGGCGGCAGCCCTATCTTATATTTTTAAGAAAGCGGAAATGTTTGAGGTCAATGTTGAAAATTATTCTTTATGGGGTAGTTCGGCCGGCGCAAGGATGGTAGGTAATATTGCCTCAAATGGAACTGCCAGCTTTGGAGGTTATGATCTTCCTAAACCGCGTACTGTAGTCATTGCTTATACCGGTGATACCAGTTTTTCTGAAAACTATCCTCCGGCTTTTATTATGGTAAGCGAAGATGATAGAATCGTTAATGTATCAGTGGTAGATAGACGTGTTGAGAACATGAGAAACGCCGGAATAAAAGTCGAATATCGTAAATATACGAATGCCGGTCATGGCTTTGGGCTCGGTGTTGGTACAGATGCCGAGGGGTGGATAGAATACGCTATTCAGTTTTGGGAAAAGCATCAATGATAAGAAAACTTATCTCGAAGCGGAAGCGGAACGGGCAAATGAGGAAGAAAACATGATGGAGCGAAGGGAATTCTTGAAGAAAATTGCCCTGCTGGCTGGTGTCATGGGCGGAGGCGGCCTTCTTCCCGCTAGCGGAAAGGCCGCCGAACAGGAAGTCGGAATCGCCGTTGTCGAAGGAGAAAACCCTAAGGCTCAAGTTCAAGAGGCCATCCGTCTTCTGGGGGGAATTCAGCGGTTTGTCCGCCGGGGAGACCGAGTTGTCCTTCTTCCGAACCCCCAGGGAACCGGGAGGGGGGTCACCATCAACCCGGATATGGTGGCTGAAACCGTAAGGCTTTGTCTGGCGGCCGGCGCCTCTTCGGTAAGCGTATCTTCCTGCCACGGCCAGGGGGACTGGCGCGGGACGGGCATCATCGAGAAAGTCGAAGCTTCAGGGGGACGGATGAAATATCCGGATTCGGACCGTGACTGGGCAACCATCCGCGTTCCCAAAGCCCGGGTCCGGAAAGAAGTGAAAGTGATCCGGGATGCCCTGCAGGCCGATGTTCTCATCAACATGCCCATATTCAAACAGCATAACTACACCCGGACCACGAGCTGCCTCAAGAATCTGATGGGGGTAAATGACGACAACTGGTCCTTCCATAAGGGAGACCTCTACCTGCACCAGGCCATAGTGGACCTGGCTTCGGTCTTTTCCCCCGCCCTTTGCCTGGTCGATGCCACGACCATCCTGACGGAGCGGGGGCCCTTTGGCCCCGGAAGAGTGATCCATCCGAAAAGGGTGTACGCCGGCAAAGACATGGTCGGACTGGACGCCCTCTGCTGCAATTTGCTGAACGTGAACCCCCGGGAGGTTCTGCACATCCAACTGGCTCATGAATCAGGATTGGGGCAGATGAATCCTGCGCCAGGAGCCATCAAACACCTTCGGTTATGAATGATTGTTTTCCCGTGAGGAATTAAGGGACGCAATTCACAAGTTGACCGCCAAAGGGGCAATCATAGGACTGCATAACAAAAATAAGAACCCTGTGGTTCCAAGGCCAAAATTACAAACAGAGCGAATGCACCCGAGATCAAGGAGTTATGCAGAGATGAAGTTTCCTCTTGAAAAAATTGCGTGAATTATGGTTAGATATAAAAGTGACAAAACTGGAAAGACTTCAGACGAGAGTGGTCCGATGCAGAAAATGTCCCAGACTGGTGGCCTACCTTAAGGACGTCTCCGAGCAAAAACCAAAAAGATTCCAGGATTGGGATTACTGGGCAAAGCCCCTTCCCAGTTTCGGAGACCCCAATGCCCGGGTTCTCATCGTTGGGCTTGCTCCTGCAGCCAATGGCGGCAACCGTACAGGGAGGATGTTCACAGGCGACCGAAGCGGGGAATGGCTCTTTGGGGCCCTTTATCAATTCGGTTTTGCAAACCAGCCCAATTCAACACGTCGGGATGACAGCTTCAGCCTGAATGATTGTTATATCACGGCTACGATTCATTGCGCCCCTCCTGGAAACAAGCCCTTACCTGAGGAAATAGAGAACTGCCGCCCTTATTTTTTGGAGGAACTCGACCTACTAAAAAACGTTAAAATTATCGTAGTGTTAGGCCAAATCGCCTTTACCCAGACCCTTCGATCTTTGAGACTGAAAGGCTTTGAAATCCCTTCCCTTCCCTTTGGCCACGGCAAGGTGTACGAAGTTTCGACAATAAAAGCGATCCGAACAGTTACACTTGTCCTGACCTACCATCCAAGCCAGCAGAACACCCAGACCGGAAAGCTCACAGGACCGATGTTTCATCAGATATTTGACGTGATAAAAGAGAGTTTGGGGGACTGAGGGTTGAGGACTGAGGACGAAAACTTAGATCCTATTGACGTTCCCATCGGAGACTGGATCGACCTCCATACCTTCTTGCCCAAAGAAATCCCTTCCCTCTTGGAAGAGTACCTCCTGGAATGTCAGAAAAGAGGATTCAGGGAGGTGAGGATCATCCACGGAAAAGGAAAAGGGGTCCAACTCAGGGTCGTCCACTCCCTTCTGGAAACGAGTCCTCTCGTCGAATCTTTCAAACCCGCTCCACCCGAGGCAGGGGGCTGGGGCGCCACAATCGCCTGCTTACGTCCTCTCACAACCTCTCGATCCTAAAAAACACAGGTCGGGCTCCATCACTGCAACAGGAATAGATCATTCCCTCCTTCTTCATCCAGGGATAGTTCCCACCAAATCGTAACCCTGTCACTGCCGGGTAGACGTCATGCCATGCCCAGGTGCAGAAGCCGG
This sequence comes from Thermodesulfobacteriota bacterium, assembly GCA_035454825.1. Classification (GTDB taxonomy): domain Bacteria; phylum Desulfobacterota; class BSN033; order BSN033; family UBA1163; genus DATIGG01. Next base: position 18,315 of record DATIGG010000425.1, read on the forward strand.
ACGGCATTGCTCCGGACTCATCTACTATAAACTCCTGCCCTTCCTGAAGTCGATCGCAGTAGGGAGTCATATCCTCCCCAATTTCGGGGAGGGGTCCACCATAGACCTCCTTAGAACTCAGCTTTTTTATGACCGTAATCTTAACCCGGCTTCGATTTGCCATCTTTTTCTCCTTTCTTTGAGGAATAGGCATGGTCATAATGGTACGATTATTGTACTAAAATCCATACATGGGCGTCAACATATTTCTGCTGAAACCTTGACAAATCGAGGTCGGATGTAGTAATATGTGAAAATATTTCACAATGAGGTGTGTCATGCCAACCGATTTCTTGAGACAAAAGGAGCATCCGCTCCATGCCAACATTTCCCAATGGAGTAGCCGTCACGTTTACCGTATCTTTTTGTTCATCGTCCTTCTCATCGTTATCCTCACCTTTCGGTTTCAAATTCTCTCGCTCCCCCTTGATGCTCAGCATGTTGCTGCAAGGTTTCAGAATATCGAGGAAACAGTCCCCAGCCTTTCAAGTCTTAATCTGCTGTATTCATTGCTAAATTCAGATTTCCATAAGAAGCAGGAGACGATCCGCGAGATTCTGGCCATCTTTGAAAAATATGAGACAGGGCTGGCCAGAGTGACGAAAGAGGAGCTGGCTGAAGTCATTTACGAGGAGGCGACCCGTAATCATCACGACCCAAAATTCATTCTCGCTCTCATCGCCATTGAGAGTTCCTTCCAGAACTGGTCCGTTTCTGAAAAGGGAGCCAAAGGATTGATGCAGATGATGCCTTATGTGGCAGAATCGGTCGCCCAGGAACTGGGCATTGAGTGGAGTGGGGATCGCACCTTGTTCAATCCCTTCCTGAATATAAAGATGGGGGTCCATTACTTCTCTAAGTTGCTTCTCGACTTTAAAGACTATGGACTTGCCTTGACAGCATACAATTATGGTCCCACCTACGTCAAAGGCCTCATCGAGAGAAAAGGTAAAATCCCTAAGGACTTCTGCGAAAAAATCTTGTCGACTTACAAGAACCTCCTCGACTCGCCGGGCGAAGAGGTTTCCCTTCCTCCCAATGACAGAGAACAGATAGAAATCCCTACGTAATCCTTCACCATCTCCTTTCTTCCCCCCTTTGTTATAGATTATAATGAGTGATAAAGGTGTAAAAATGACTTTTGTCCCTTCATATATTAGCCTTTACGAGAAGGGAGAACTCCGTCGAAGAGTTCAACTCCTTAATGAATTTTTGGGCGAGTGCCGACTCTGTCCCAGAGAATGTCGGGTCAACCGCTTAAGAGGAGAAGTCGGTTACTGCGGAGCCGGATCAGAGCTGGAAATCTCAAGCGCCTTTCCCCATTTCGGAGAGGAACCCCCCTTAGTTGGACATCATGGCTCAGGAACCATCTTCCTCACCCATTGCAACCTGCGATGTATCTTCTGCCAAAATTACGACATCACCCATCTGGGAAGGGGTGAACGGATTACCCCCGCTGGCATGGCAAGTTCCATGCTCCGGCTTCAGGAGATGGGCTGTCA
>DATIGG010000426.1:0-9942 GCA_035454825.1 Thermodesulfobacteriota bacterium
CCCCGAACCCTTATGAAGGGGGGTCTTCAGTGTCCCACTGGGACACGATTGCCTTTCCTAACCAGCTAATGGAGCCTAACATCAATGCTGATCTGTCCCATTTCGTGACCTTGCCCTCTGATTTGACCCTTCCTCTACTGATAGATCTCGGCTGGTGATAGACATTATCTCCTTTCTGCAACATCAGGGAGGGACCACATGGTTCCTCCCTGCCATAATATCCTGGTTATTTGGCCTGCCTTTTTGCTTCCTTTGACAATCATCAACTCAAAGATTACCTTGCCACTGTAGACTTGTAGGTGCTATACGTAACAAATTCTGCTTTCTCTTGTGATATTGGTCAGTTATGCAGGAAAGGTCCGATTTTTATTAAGACCTGAAGTCACTGAAGGACCCTTTTCTCGGCTATTTCCTGTAATCTCGTTTTTGTATTTTCATTCAACGATATAACCTTTCGAATGCAAATCTACAGGTATGAGTGAAAAATGCAGTAACTTTCTTCAAAAAATACAGCACTCACCCCATTTATTTGTTGAATTACGTTGGGTAGTCTAAAAGGCAGGGAGCAGATCGTGAATGAGTCAACCACTCGGAAGTCAGCAGTGGCCTCCACGGCCAAGGAGCCGGAGATGCGGGTCCCCTTGGGAGTCCGGTGCTTAGCATTGTTTGTAGTGCTGGTGTTTACGAATCTCACGACCATCGCCTTTGCCCAATCGTCCTCATGCCCCGGAATTCACGTGAAGGTTCTGAACATTAGAAACAGCACTGGAACCGTAGCTTGCGCGCTTTTCGAATCGCCAGTTGGCTTCCCCATTGAGTATCTGCAATCCGCAACCAATATTATGGCGATAAAAATTCGGAAGACGCAAGCACGTTGCGACTTTGAAGACATCCCGCCGGGAACGTATGCGATAGCCGTCATTCATGATGAGAATATGAACGGAAAGCTTGACACCAATTGGCTGGGGATCCCAAAGGAAGGCTACGCTTTTTCAAACGATGTAAAAGCCTTGCTCGGCGCGCCTTCATTCTCTGCCGCCAGCTTCCAGTATGACGGGGGAATCATGGATTTGACAATCAGCTTACATTACTGAGCGGCCGCTTGTATGAATATGAAAGGAGTAAAGATGCCAAATGTCTACCACGAGGCGTAGTTGCTTAACCCCAGTTCTCGGAATTTGCCTTCTTTGTAGAGTTTCTGGCATGTTTCAAGCGTAACTTGAATCTGGGTCTTCGGATCGGGTGCGTGTAGATAGAGAAGGTCAACATGATTCGCTTTTAGTCGCCGTAGGGATGTGTCAACCTGCATAACGATACTTTCAGGTCGTAAACCGCCGCCCCCCAGAGGATTCACCTTCGTTGCCAGATAGACTTTTCCTCGACGTTCGAGTGTCAAAACACGGCCCAGGACCTCCTCGGCAGTACCATCGGCATAACTGTATGCGGTGTCGATTTCTTTGTACCCCCGGTCGATGAATGACCCCAACATACGGTCTGCCACCGACTCATCGAATTGCCTTCCAAAGTTCATGGTCCCAAGAATGATCCGGGGAACATTTGTTTTCAAATTCATCATTTGAAACCTCCTTTTTCTCCCATCACTACTTGCTTGTCGAACCTATCGGATCCTTTGAACATGCCTTTCTCAATCCAAAGCAGAACAATCCAAAAACCATCCCTAAAAATATCGCCCAGTGGTATTCCCTCGTCAAGCAAAACTTTTCTCCATGCCTCCCCTTTTCAAGTCCCCCTCTGCCCTTCGCCCATGTATCGCAATCCCTCTCTTTAAAATATTCGGTGAAAAGTCCTCTTCCAGCCAGTAGAGTCCTGTAAGGTTTATTTTTGAAGTCCCTCTCATTGTTCATGATCCTAAATAATAATCTTTAAAAAGATAATCTTCACAAATTTATTTAGTTGACAAAATTAACCATTTTGATAGTATGGGGACGTATTTGATGAACGGGTTTCTAACGATAAAGCTAAACTTTCCGTGAGAGCATGATGCGAGCTAAGAGATGATAGCTTATAAATTTTACTTACGGAATCCGAAAATGGATTTCGAGTTTGTTGGCGTGTTGTCAGAAAGGCGAAGAGATCCAAAAAGGGTTAACGATGAATCCATTCTCAACTTGGGGAAAAAATATTTTGATAAGAATGCGAAGGAATATGAGGACATCTTTTTTGTTGAAACGATTTTAGAGGGGTAGGAAGGAGGGAACACCAACCCTCGCCACCACATTCCTTCCTGTAATTGCGATTTCGGGAAATTGTCTCCCTATTCAAGATTACAAAAGCAAATCTCCAAAGCCTAATTCCAACAATCTTAGTGCCGTACCTTGACAATGGAAAATAAGGGATTAATTTTTTATTAAGAATTTTGAATTCTTATCAGAATGGAGGTGAATTGGAATGGCCGAAAGCAAAATTGTAAACGGAGTGAATGTGAAGGAGTTGTTTTCGACGATCGATGCGATTAAAGGTAAACCCGATATCGCAAAGTTCAAGTTCAGGGCAACCAACAAATGGACCAACGGCACCCATAATCGTGCGACTGTTAAGGATTTCTACGGTGCCTTAAAGGAAGATAATTCGCGGACACCCATGGTCTTTGAATTAGATGAACCACCGGTTCTTCTAGGAGAGAATCGGGGAGCTAATCCGGTAGAGTATCTCCTTGCCGCCCTGTCGGGTTGCCTCACCACAAGCCTCGTCGCTCACGCATCTGCCAGGGGAATTGAGATAAAAGGACTGGAATCCAGGTATGAGGGTGATATAGATCTTCGCGGCTTCCTCGGGATATCGGAAGACGTTCCTGTAGGATTTCAGAATATCCGAGTCTATTTTAAAATCGACGCAGATGTTTCGGAAGAGCAGAAGGAAGAACTAATTCGGATCGCCCAAAAATATTCTCCTGTTTTTAACACCATCACAAGGTCAGCCTCGGTTTCAGTCCATCTGGATAAAGAAAGGTTCAAGACTAAATCTTAGGCATCATGGGAGGCTGTTCGGGCGGTGGCTTCAAATGAATTTGAGATCGGGTACTGAGAGACGGGGACACAATGCCCCCCATCTCTCTTTTCGTTGTTTCCTCACAATAAGTATTTATTCTTGAGCAATCGCTATCTTTCTAATCGTAATTGTCACCTTTTAGAGCCATCTTATACTACGCATTAGTAGGTGCTATACGTTGAATGAAAAGACGAGGGTTTTGATGTTTGCCTCTCTGATGATCCCTGATGGGTCTTCCTCATTTCTGCCTTTGAGGCAGGGACTTACGGATAAGGTCCCAATTCTCTGTTTTGCCGTTCGATTAGCCCAAAGGGCATATTCCTCGAAATCGAGAATCTCCCATTTTTTGGGGACTCTTGCTGATTATGAGAAAAAGTCTTCAGGGGGCATCTTGTGGGGAACCGCATATACATGGAAAGAAGTGGAGAAACCTTGCGACCTTCCAAAAGAATTCTTCACTCTTATGGGTGTTCTCGGTCGATCCGTAAGGGGTCTGCCTGCCTATCTTTTAGGCAAAAAGGGGGACAAGGGTGCGATGTTCCTTCTTGAAATCAACGATTGACAGGTCTCCTACAGGGATTTACATTATAACCAAATAACCGAAATTAAAGGATTTGCCGACCATTGGCAGGTCTGGATCTTCGGATAAGGCCTTAAATATCTGGCATTGACATGACGACCGTAGAGGATGCTATCAAAAGGTAATAGATTGTCAGGGGTTCTTCTTTTAATTCTTTGTAGGCAGCTAAAAGAAGGGGGAAAAGGCGATGATTTCAAATTAGAAGAAGGAAGAATTAAAGATGTTCGCTTTTTTTTGGTTTGCTATCTTCCCTATGATCCTGGGTGGTATCCTCTTGGCGATTTTCATTTTTATCTTAAAGAAAGAAGCGAAAAAGCCAGCTAACTCAGAAAGCAAGAGAATAACTCCCGCAAAATTTATAAATGAGGTGGCTCAGTATTCTAATATTGATAATGCAGAAGCTGAGAAAATTATTAAGTTTGTGTTTAGTTACTTTCCTGAGTTTAACTGGAGAAAAAATTTGCCAAGGGTGAGAGATGATAAATTGTATGAAGGCAATGAAAAAAAAGCAAAGAAAAGTGAAGGGAAGGCAGAAAATAAGAAGACCCAAGGGTGAACTATAAAGAAATTGTTTTTCTTCCAAAAATGAGGATAGCCTTTTCTAAGGTACCTGATACCTTAGAGGCCCACTCGTTGCCTATTCGCTTTCTAAGCCAGTAATAAAAACACAGGTTTTTGTTAATCAAGAAACATCTCATTTGCCGCCCCTTTAAATGAACCTATCCAATTAAATTAGTTCTGGACGAATAATTCCGATTACTTTAATATTCAGAAAATTCTTTGTCAAGGCTGACAATCTCTATCTATACTGGACGCTGAAAGGGAAACTCCAGGAATGAGTGTATGAAATAACCCACACTTCCAATTCCTCATAATTACAAAGGAATCACTTCTTCTTTCAGATTTCTACCATTTCTTCCTGTAGGGAAAATCATTCAATTACCATTCAAGATCGTTGCCTCTGCAAGCTAAAAAACCTTTTGGTATCAAATACATATCAAAATCAACAATTTCTGGCATTTCTTTTGCTGCATCTATTATGGCGGGATGGGCATGGAAGGAGAATCGCCATGGAGATCAGAGAAAGGGATGTCTTTAGAGATTCTTCGGACGGGGTAAGTTTTACAGTTAAGAAGATTGTCAATAATATGGTCGTTCTTGAATCGCAAGACGGGAAGAGGCAGATCTTGACAGAGATAGGTACCTTAAAATTAAGATCATTCTATTTAAAGGAGGAGCAGGAGAAATCATGAAACAAGACATTCGACTGCCCATTCCGCCACCCCATTTTCAAGTATCGTCAAGAATAACTTGGTGAGACCCCGAAACCCTGCCCGTGGTTGCCTGAAGCTCGGTTGACGCTCTATTTAAATTCCAGTAAGGAGGAAATCATGAGAACGATGAAAAAAGTATCCATTCCGATCTGTTTTTTAGCAATGTTCAGTTTCATATTTCTATCTACTGCCGTTGCTAAAAACTCGCCAAATTCAAACGGTCCAAAATGGAAAGAGAATCCATCCCTTAAACCAGGGCCCAATGTTCCAAAATCGAATCCCCCTAAAAACCAAGAACCATCACTCCCCACTCCTCCGACGAATAAAGGACCCAAAGGCCCCAGTGGTCCAGCTGGAAAATCGAAAACAGGACATCTCTATCTCTATGAAAAGGTGGAACCGTCCCAACCTTATCCACCAGAAACCCCTTGGGAAATTGTTGAAGATGGTTCTTGGGGGAAATTAAAGTATCCATTAGAAGGACCAACCTTTAAGTTCGTTTTTAATGGTCATAATTTGGAACCGGAAGTGGACTACACCCTGATTTATTATCCAGACCCATGGCCTGGAACTGGACTCATCTGCCTGGGCTTTGCCACATCGAATAGGGGAGGCAATGTCCATATCATGGGATCCCCAGATACGGGTGATTTGCCGATAGCCAACGACCTTAACAACCCTGAAAATTTGAACCATGAGAATTGTGTTGACAACTCCACTTGCATCGAGGGAGCCAAGATCTGGCTTGTCCTGTCAAGTGATGTAGATTGTGAAGCCCAGACTATGATTGGCTGGAATCCAACGGAATACCTTTTCGAAGACGTGGGGATTTTTTATACCAGGCCTTAAAAAGGCAAATCAAAATCAATAAAACAGTCAATCAGGATGATGGAGGATACCCCCCTAACTTCCTCCATCAGGGCGATCCCTGAGAGAACTGATTTTATCTCTCAGGGATCATTCTTTAAAAGGGATGTCGAATGGGTATATGCCGGGGGCATTTTATCGTATCTTGAATGATCGAAAAGCAAAACTTATTTGCGGCATTCTTTACGACTCTATAGAAAGAAAACCTGATGATCCTGTGAGCCATTTTTCAGCAGATGGCAGGGAAACGAAGAGGACTGCATTGAAACCCCGAAAGGGTGTCTTTGCTGTGGACAGGCGGAGATATCCCAGATACAGCATTGAATTTCCATTGACGTATTCCGTGATTGAAGGGAAACCCGCCAGCCATCATTGGGGGCTTGTGAGGAATGCCGCCGAAGGGGGGATTCTTGCTGACCTCAAGGAAAGAATAAAGACTCGCTCTACATTAAAAATTGAACTCTATTACGCTGAGAAGCTGCCATTAACAAAAATCACCGCAACTGCAAAAGTTGTCTGGTCAGATTTGGCTACAAACGATGGCTTTCGTGAGCATCGGTATGGATTGCAGTTTGAATCAATTTACAAAGGAGATCTCAATAAGCTAAGAATTCTATTAAGAAAGCGTCGGGACATCGTGGAAATTACGGGTAGGACCTCTGGCCCTTCTGATTTTGAAATTTAGAGAGAAAGGTCAGGTCGTTAGGTGAAAGCTTTGGTTTTAGAACTCCTTTCATGTGCCCACTTTATTGGACTTGTGTGCTCTTGAAGTTGTTATCCTTCATCTGGAATTCAGAAAGTATGCGATCTCTCACCTTTCTCCCTGTGTAAAATAATATATACGACATACCTTCCATGATCCATCGAAAGGGAGTGAGCGCGGAGAGAATACGGTTTTTACATTCAATGTTGATGGCCTCCAAATCTGTCATCTCGGAGATCTAGGCCATGTTCTGAACCAAAATGAACTGGCGGAAATCGGTACGATGGACATCCTCTTTGTGCCAGTGGGATGGATGGCAGTCTACCGGTTTGTGGGAGAAAATCAAAACAAATTTATGGAAGGTATCTTATTAGAAGTGTTTGTTAGGCACCTTTACGCTCATTTACATAATGTAAAAGTAACTCATCTGTGAGTTCGAGTCTGCGGGCAAGTTCTCTGGCGATATTCATCATAAGAAGAGAAAACAATTCGGTATCTTCTTTTCGTAGCTGCAAGAGTGCTCGCCTCGATAGAACCATAACCTCACTGTCTTCAAGAGCTATGGCAGTGGCTGTATGCTTGTGCATTGCCATCAAAGAAGCTTCCCCGAAGCAATCACCCACAGATAGCGTTTTCTTTTTAAGAATAACCTCTTGTTTAATAATAAGAAGATCAATCTTTCCTTTTTTGACGATATAAATGTACGATGGATCATCGTCTCTTTGGAAGATGTATTCTCCTTCTTTAAATACACCTTCCTCTAAGTACTTAAAGATCTCGTGAAGCTGCCGATCTAAAAAACCGCCAAATATCGCTATCTTTGACAGGATCAGGAACACCGATTCAGTATCTATTAATGGGACAAATGTTCTCATGTGCTACAGGAAATAGGTAATTTATCCATTAATTTTTCATAACACAATTTGATCTCTTTCCCAAACGTCGCCATATTCCAGCCAGGCTCAAGAATCTTACTTCCTCAGAATACAAGATGTAAACTGAGTTCTATCAACACTTCCAACTCCAAATGTCTAACCCGGTGTGATTCTTGAGGACGAGGATTACGACTTGAATTTAGGATTCTTTGACGATTGGCGAAGCATTCCGATCAAAGGGATTCATTCTGATTGAAAGAGAAAAAAGGTAAGGATGATTCCTTTCCAAATATTGCATATAGAATAACCACTGATGAGCCAGAAATTTGTATACCCTTCCAATATCTCCTGCAAGATGTGTTCGGTCGCTGTGGGGCAGGCTTTCAAAATCCTCCCTATAATCCAATTCTTCCGCCAGATGGAAAACTGCCCTGAGGACGCTGGTAAAGGATTCATGTTCCAAAATATTCGGGTTTTCGAGGAGCCTCAACAGAAAATCCCTTTTCTCACGTAAAAGAGCTTTCAATTGGCTTAAACCCTCACGTTGGATCTCCGCCAACCTATAATCATGCCGATTGAGATGTTCCCTCAAGGTTGAAAAAGTTTTTTCTGACCAGCCCTCCTTAGCCAGAAGGTCTTCAATCCTCTCCTGCAAATGGGGATCTCTCGCAGAAATGAAATTTAGCAATTTCGTCCCCACTTCACTAAAAAATATGCCAATAACCATGTTCAATTTCTCAAACCGTGTCCGCTTCTCTCTTTGGTTCAGAAGTTCATGAATGATGAGGCTCACAAGGAGTACCTCAATAAACACAAAGGCAACGTCACCTAACAGATAAAGAAATATGTGGTGGGCGTCTCTAAAAATTAAGTAATGGAGAAAATAAAAAACTGCGGACAATACAACCAAACCCATGGCGACGATCAGTTGCCAACGTGATTTTTCCATTATTGATTATCCTTTATCAGGTGATCATGAATGATTGGGAGAGGCTCCAGATGAAACTCTGATGATTAGACAAATTGTATGACAAAGTGGCATTTGCTTCAAGAAAAAAAGATGGTTGATTTTGGATTGAAGTCCTTCGACACGAGTCCCGATGATGAAAAAAAAGCCAACCTTGCGGTTGGCTTTTTTGGGTGGGTTTCGAAATGCCTCTCGCGCTTAATAAACTATCTTTAAGTTAGCGGCACTCGGACCTTTGGGACCCGAGGAAATTTCGAATTCAACTTCATCACCCTCTTTGAGGGACTTAAACCCTGTCCCTGTGATGGCGGAATGGTGCACAAACACATCCTTTGCATCTTCCACTTCGATAAATCCAAAACCCTTCTGATCATTGAACCACTTTACTCGTCCTCTTGTCATGAAATAGCCTCCTTATAAAAAGTTAGGGTTAAAATAAAAAACCCGCCAAAGAGGGAAACTCACTCTTTGCGGGCTTCCTTTCTTTTCGAAGCCCGCTTTGTCCAAAGAGTTTTTTCCTCCTTGGTCTCTTATCCTCTTCCCCTCCAAGGTTTTACCCTTTTTGGCTCTTCTGATAAGATTGCAGGTTTCGAAAAACCTCTGCCATTTTTATATCTTATATTTTTTCATTTATAACACAAAAAAGAGGTTTTAGCAATCCGGCGGAGAAAATTCTTTTAAATAATATTTATTGGGCATCGCAGCAATCCGGACCCTCCCGAACGGAGCATTGATTCAACAATATTCTCCCCGTTCCGGAGGAGCAATATCACCATTGATCCTTTAATTGAATTTTGAAGGGTTGACCCCGGCCCACTGTTGATTAGGGCTGAATCAGGCCTTTAAAAATGTGTGTTTCTTGCTGTCTAAATGGTTTACAGATTTATTAAAAAGGAGTATATTCCAATCAGTTATCCACTGGGTGGGGATGGAGATATTTCGGCGCAGCAACATAAAAATAGATGTTAGCCCGCTTCACAACCCTTTAAAACTTAGATCTATGTGAGGAGCCAATGACCTCCTTCCCTGAATTTCACAAGTACGATGGATTGGGCCTAGCCGAACTGGTGCGCACAAAACAGATCTTGCCCGCTGAACTGGTTGAAGAGGCCATCAGCCGCATCGAGGCTTCTAACCCCAGGATCAATGCCGTCATCTACAAAATGTATGATCAGGCGCGCGTGGCGGCAAAAGGTAACTTACCCGATAGCCCATTCAAGGGTGTGCCCTTCCTTCAGAAGGACATGCATGCTACTGTAGAAGGCGTGCCCACGAGCTGCGGAACGCGGTTGTTGAAGGATATCCCTCAGCCGCACGACAGCGAAATTGTGCGCCGCTACAGGGCGGCGGGCATCATCATTCTCGGCAAAACAAACGTCCCCGAATTCAGCTTGCTGCCCTATACCGAGCCAGAAGTCTTTGGCCCAACCAATAACCCCTGGGACCTCACCCGCACGGCAGGCGGCTCGAGTGGCGGCTCGGCGGCGGCGGTCGCCAGCGGCATGGTCCCGGTCGCGCACGCGAACGACGGCGGCGGCTCGATCCGCATCCCGGCGAGCGCGTGCGGCCTCGTCGGACTGAAGCCGTCGCGCGGCCGGACGTCGCTCGGGCCGAACCTCGGCGAGAGCTGGGCCGGCATGGTGGCCGAACACGTCGTCACCCGCTCC
>DATIGG010000427.1:0-5343 GCA_035454825.1 Thermodesulfobacteriota bacterium
CTTCAAAAATGGGGAATCAAATGAAGAATAATAAATTGTTTCCATACAGACTTCCTCCTTCAACGCTTTGTCGGAATGATTCGGAATAAAGCGGCTCTCACGAGTCCCATGGGGCCGGTCATCATCGTATTTCCGCCGGGAGCGGAAAAGATAAACTTCATCGAAGTCCCTTTAAACAGGTCCCGGTTGGGACCCGTAACAATCACGGATACTTCTCCATGAAAGGGTTCCAAGGTAATCACCCCGTGGCCATTCTCCTCGTAAACCCTATTACGGTTCAATTCCCCCCTCATAAAGAGTCCTAACTCTTCCTCTAATCTCTTCGGGGTCAGCTCATGGGTATGGTGTTCATAGAGACCTGCTATCTTTCTCTCAACAAGCAAAGCTGCCATCGTATGGCCGTTACCCACATTGACAATCAAGGAAGGCCCAGGGGCCTCATCAAGGCATCCCAGGATGGCGGAAAAAGCCGTGTCCATTATTAGGACAGGAACGGAAGAAGTCCTCCTGATCGCCTGGACTGCTGACTTCATTCGAAGGTAATACTCCGGTATTTCATCCTCCAAGAAATGAAAGGACACAGGGTCATCATTTCTCCCAAGCATGGCCTCTATCTTTTCGAAACGGAAGATCCGGTCTGAGACTCCTTTCGGTGATACACCATGATCCTGGACAGCAACCGCTATGACATCCACATCCGGATCTTCTCCAAACCGGGAAAGGAAGTCTTTCAGTGACGGCAGGTCTATCTCGTGAGTCTTTAGATCCTGAAAAGAAGCGGATCGCGGTCTCTCACTCACTTCAACCCCCATGGATCTCACTTCATCCAGGTCATTCCGGACCGAATAGGCAGCCGATTCATCCATGTTCACACGATATCCCTTTTGGAGATGCTGAAGGATGGCTCTCGCAAGGGGTCCGCCGCCAATCGTATCGCCATGGATGTAAACGTCCCCCTCAATCCTTCTAAGTCTCTCTGCAAAGATCTTGGAGGGGGTGGGAAGAACAAGGCTGGTACAATTCTCAATGTTTTTCTCTGAGTCGAAGAGAAGGATATCCTGGGTACCAGCCCCAATATCAATGGCAAGGATCCTCATGGCATTAAGCACAGGGTTCAAGGATTCCAGAGTTCCCACTTGTCCCCTTGAATCCTATCCTTTGATGACTCCCATGGGCACGAGTTTCACGACCTTCTGACTGATCCCTGCCTGATGAACCACGTCTACCACATCGTTCACATCTTTATAGGCTTCTGGGATCTCTTCAACAAGGGTACCCCGGCTCGCGCCTTTAACAATAATTCCCTTATCTTCCAGTTCTCTTGTGATGGACCTCCCTCTTGCAGCCTTCGTCGCCTGGTGGCGGCTCATGAGACGACCGGCACCATGGCAGGTACTCCCAAAGGTCTCTTCCATCGCTTTCCGGGTTCCCACCAGCACATAAGAACATCTTCCCATATCTCCCGGAATGAGGACAGGTTGCCCAATGGATCGATATTTTTCCGGAATCTCGGGATGATCAGGCGGGAAGGCACGGGTCGCCCCCTTTCGGTGAACACAGACCTTTTTCTTTTGCCCCCTGGTCGTATGAGTTTCGATCTTCGCAATGTTGTGACAGACATCATAGACTAAATCCAGCTTCAAATCCCTTGGGCCCCTTTCAAAAACCTGTTCAAAGGTCTCTCTGACCCAGTGGCTAATCATCTGCCGATTGGTAAAAGCAAAGTTGGCTGCACCTGCCATGGCTCTCAAATACCTCTCCCCTTCCGGCGATGAAACAGGAGCACAGCAGAGTTGCGGATCGGGAAGCTCAAACGGGTATTTCTGCGCCGCGCTCATCATGACCCGTATGAAGTCATCACACACCTGATGGCCCAAGCCCCTCGAACCGGTGTGAACAAAGAGGGTAACCTGATCTTTCCAGAGTCCCATCGCTTGAGCAACCTTTTCATCAAAGACCTCTGCCACGTATCCCACTTCTACAAAATGATTTCCCGAACCGACGGTTCCCAACTGATCCCGGCCCCTTTCCATAGCCTTATCCGAGACCTCTTCCGGACCAGCGCCTTCGATACACCCTCCCTCCTCGGTGTGTTCAAGGTCACCCGGGGTTCCATACCCTCTTTCGACGGCCCACCGGGCTCCCTTCCGGAGCACCTGACGCTGCTCCTCCCGACCCAGCCTAAGATCTTTCCGATGGGAACCTACTCCTGAGGGAATATTAACAAAAAGGGCCTCCACCAACTCTCGGGTTTTCCCCTGAATTTCTGTGCGGCTCAAACCTGAGCGCATGAGTCTGACGCCTCAGTTAATATCATATCCCACTCCACCCGGAGAAATAACACCTTCCTTGACATCAAAGGCGGCCACCCCTCCAATGGGAAAACCATAGCCCCAATGGATATCCGGCATGGCCAGAGATTGGCCTTCAATGCCTGGAAGCCATGCAACATTTGCCACCTGGACTAAACTCTGATCTTTTCGGATGTCACCCAACATCCGTTCAGTTGAGTAAATGATCCCGTCAGTTCTCATCTTCCCTTCCCGGGGTATCCTCCACCGATAATCATCGATTTTTTGAATTTTTATTTTTTCTTCTGCCATCCTTTCACTCCATATATCTTTTTCGAAGGTTAAAGATCAAAAATCACCTGTGCCCTCCATCCTCCATCTCTTTTTTTTACTTGAATCTGGTGATAAGTCACGGCCTTTATCTCCGTCTTGATCACATGTACTCCTTCCTGAAAGAATTCTCCTTTCAGCATAGCTTTCAAACCATTCTCGCCAACCGACTCGATCACAAACATCTTGAAGAGAAGGTGTTCTACCTCATGAAGATAGAGAAGTTGGCCGAGCCAGTCAACCATCAGGCGCTCAAGACTTTCCCCGTTAAGCTCAACCTTTCTCTCAATCCGGGGCTTCACTTTTCTCACGTCCGTGATCAGGCTGAAAAATCCCTCTCCAGCATGTCGGAAAAGGGACTTGAGATCGCTCCCATAGATAACAAGGCCGATGTCCGCGGTATGATCCAATATCTCAAAGCGTTTCATCCTCGCCGGGTTCTCTCCTCAACCTTCGGTCCTCTTTTTAAGACTACTCCGGCAATTACCCTATCGCCTGAACCATCTTAGATTCAGGGCTTTGTCCTGCACCCTACGTGGTGCAGGGCTGACCTTCCCCTTGCTCGCGGCGCTAAGCGCCTGTCTGCAGCGACGGGCACGAGCAGGACGGGCGCAGCGCGAAGGGGTAAAAACATAGCGATTTCCCTCCGCTGACCCCCATTTTCATCGCTTCCTTTTCTTCTCTATGTTTTCAAGAAATCTCTCTCGCGATACGAGGACCCGTTCATGTTTTCCTTCGGCCACCTTTTCGATTTCGTCATGGGCATCGATCCAGAAGAGAAGTCGTCTTTGTTCCACCTCTTTAAGAATCGCATGGGCTGTCACCTTCATCCCAAGGGGGGTGGCCGAGAGATGTCTGATCTTAATGAGCGTTCCAAGGCTCATTTGACCGGGCTGGAGAAACTCACGAATCGCCTCGATTGCCGCTGCCTCCATGAGTTGAATCAGCCGAGGGGTTGAAAGGACATCAACCGCCACACCCCCCAAACGACTGACAAGATCATTCTCTTGGACGATCATCTCCGACTTTCCCATCAGTCCAGCGTACATCTCGTCTTCCTCTTCTAAACCTCACCGAGGGTGAAGTCCCCCCTCACCTTTGAGCAAGCCTTGAATCGCCCTTGTGCTCCAACCCCACTTAGGTTCAGAA
Organism: Thermodesulfobacteriota bacterium; assembly: GCA_035454825.1. Lineage (GTDB taxonomy): Bacteria > Desulfobacterota > BSN033 > BSN033 > UBA1163 > DATIGG01. Next base: position 3,771 of record DATIGG010000427.1, read on the forward strand.
TTCTGTTAAAACCTCATCATCATAGATCTTCTCAAGTCTCGTTTTGTGAGTGGTCTCCTGGTGGGAAAGAACCATCAACAATTTCTTCAATCGGGGATCGGTCACGGATTTTGCCGTAGACGCGTAAAGACGTTCGGATCTTTCTTCATTCTTGATCGCCATTCGCAGAAGATCGGCATAGCTCATATCGGAAGTGAAAGGGACATCCTCCACCACTTCCGCAATTCCCAATCCCTTTGTTTCCTTCAGTTTTATCTTCTCGATCTTTTTTGGATCAAACCCTTCAAGCTTTTTCTTGTGTCCTTCTTCCTCCTTGGCCAGTTCCTCAAAGGTCTTTTTCACGCCGGGATTTGAACGATCCGCGGCCATCCGGTAAAAGGCTGCGGCGTCCGCCTCCTTCCGGATAGCAAACCTTAAGACTTCTTCTAAACTATCCCATTTCATCTCTTCCCTCCTCCTCAAAACTTTTTTTTACTTCGGAAATGATTTTTTCAGCATCCTCAGCAAAAGTCTCAGGAACCAACACCATCCCCCATCCCTTTTGGGGAACGTAGAGTCCATCATAGGCTGTATCGAGAAAAGATTTGATCATGAACGGGATCTCTGCCTCTCGGAGAGACTGGGATATCCTGTCCCCTTCAAATCGATTCTCAACGATTCCTGCTTTGATCCACATGGCTCCTCCTGTTTTCAATTAGTATTATATAATGAATCGAGGATAATCCAAAGAATTAATTTTATCGGGAGCTATCCCGCCCGTCGCAAAAACGATCCTCGGCAAACTGTTCTTCAATTTGGAATTGAAAAATATTCATTTCAGAATATAATAAGAGAGAGGATTGAAGGGAGACCCTATGCCGACCAAAAAGGTGGATGAAAAATCCTTCGGTGCCAAGATGGAGGAAATGCGCCTGGCACAGAAGATGTCTTTGGAACAACTGGCCAACTTAACAGGACTCTCACAGCGGTACCTGAGGGATATTGAGCAAGGGATTGCCAATCCCTCCGTTTCTGTCGTGATACAGATTGCAAAGGCCTTCTCCATTGACTCCGGCTCGTTCCTATCGGCGGAAGATGAAGCCTCCGAAAAGAAGAGGATGGAAAGCTTCTTCAAACGGACTCAGGCTTACTCGTATAAAACGCTGACGCCTCACGCGGAAAAAAAACATATGAAGGCCTTTCTTGTCACCATTGACCCGAAACAGGACCACAAGATGGTGGAATACCGCCATGAAGGAGAGGAGTTTGTTTATGTCTTAAAGGGGGAAATCGAGGTGATCGCAGGTGAGAAACGGCATCTTTTAAAGGAGAATGAAACTCTCCATTTCGATTCAGGACTGGCCCATAAGCTTCGGAATCTTACCGAGGAAAACGCCAAGCTTCTTGTGGTGATTTATACACCTTAAAAAGAAAATGGAATATTGGAATACTGGAAACACTTCAAACTCCCTTATTGAGGATCTCCTGAAGGATGCCAAGGGTGGAATTCATCCTGTTTTGGCATCATTTGAAACAGGCCAACCGTGTCCATAGGAACATGATCCGGACCTTTGTCTTAACTGATCTCGACCGC
>DATIGG010000428.1:0-30342 GCA_035454825.1 Thermodesulfobacteriota bacterium
GGATTGGCCTCAACCACAATCTTCTCGTCCGACTCCCACTCCACAAAGCGGAAAGGGCCTGTTCCCACGGGTTTCCGGTTGAATCTGGCTGTATTGATGTCTTCCTTTTCTAAAAGATGTTTGGGGATAATGCCCATACCCCAGGTTCCAAGACCTGGAGAAAAGGGTTGGCTATAGGTGACCCGGAACGTATAGCGGTCTAAAACCTCCGCCTTTTTCACCAGCTCATAGTCACTCCGCCGGACCGTGTTCGTTTTCTCATCCATAATCTTGTCATAAGTGAATCTCACATCTTCAGCCGTAAATTCTTTCCCGTCATGCCAAAGGACACCTCTTCGCATAAAAAAGGTGATCTCCGGTTCAGGCCCCTCCTTGATCTTCCAGGATTCTGCCAGCTCTCCAACAAAATGCTGGAGGTTCCGATCGTATTTGATGAGACCATTGAAAACGAAAGAGTTAATTTCGCTGGAGGCGGAATCCTGGGCGAGAATAGGATTGAGAAAGGAAGCATCTCCGATTGAGCTTTCCACGAGTTGATTGACTTTCTGAGGAGGCCGGGAGCCAACAAAAATGATATTGATCGCCAGAAGAATGACAAAGAGGATGGGGAAAATAAGAAGAAGGGTCTTGGTCCTCAGAAGGGAGTTCCTCTTAAGAGATTTTAAATTATTATAGGTGAAAATGGTGTCATTCTCAACCTATATTTCGTAATCCACATTCCAAATAATTATCTTCAACGTCTCAAATAAGTGGAAATGCGTCGGATTGTCATTGCGAGCGAAGCAAAGCAATCTCAGGAGATTGCTTCGTTACTACGTTCCTCGCAATGACAATTTTCTTTTGTCGTTCACTATGGAGTCTACTATAAAATCTTTCGGTCCGTCATACCGGACTTGAGGCGCCTGCCCCGTACTTGATACGGGGGCATCCAGTCCCGCCTCAGGTGGGATTGGAAACACTGGATTCCCCGACCCGTCAAAATTGATGATAGGTCGGGGAATGACAATTTTTTATGAAAACCGCAATCTATGGATAGACTCTAATTACCGGGTGGTGATCAGAACTTGATAGCCCATCTGGGAGAGTTGTTCTGCCCTGCTCAAGGCAGATTCCCTGGTCTCGAAAGGTCCGATTCTGACACGATAATATGTCTGGATCGATGTCTCAACAGGGGTTACATGGACATTCTCAAAAGTTCTTCTTAGCTGGTCGGCCACGATCTGTGCCTTCCGATCGTCCGTAAAAGAACCAACCTGGAGGGTAATCCGCGGAACCTCTTCAATCCAGGGGCCAATCGTTTCTACCTTAACAAAGGCTGTTCCTTTCTCCCATATCCCAAGAACTTTCGCTGCAGCGTAAGAGAGGTCGATGATCCTCTCCTTCAAAAACGGTCCCCGGTCATTGACCTTCAACTCAAGGGATTTTCCATTTTCCAGATTCGTAACAATGACCGTGGTCCCAAGGGCCAGAGTATTATGGGCGCAGGTCAGTTGGTACATATCATAGATCTCCCCGCTTGATGTTGGCTTTCCATGAAAATCCGGTCCATACCACGAGGCAACCCCATATTGGACCCCCCGGGTCTCCCGCTTTTCAATCCCCTCAATCTTTGACAGGCTCGGTTTTTCTTCCCTGACAGCCTCCTTCTTTGCAGGAAGAGGCTTTCTTCTATCATAAACCACTGGGCGTTTGGGCAGACAAGATGCCAGGAGAAAGAGGAGGACAAGGACTAAACAACCTTTGATTATCAAAACAACAAAGTTTCTTTCTTTCCCCCTCTTTGGCAAAGAGGGGTGAGGGGAGATTTTATCAATCATAACCAACCCCATATTTCTTCCATCACTCCGCCAATATTCTCAAAGACACCCTGTCGGAAAACCTGAGAACCGTCATTCCCATTTCTACGAGAACATCGTCCCTTGTCCTATCCTTTGCCTTGCCAGTTTCTGAGTAGTGTTGTTATGTTTTCAGTATCTGTCATATTTTTTCTGAGATGTTGCGATAAAGGTTTCAATGTTTGTCATAACAAAACATTTGTTCTTCAAATCCCCCTCCATTTCCCTTTGCCAAAAGGGATGGTGAGAATTATAGCACCATCTCTTCCTGAGATTTCCCTCTTTCTAATAGACGACCAAAGTTGCCCCTACCCATTATCCTGCCAGGATAAATCTTTTCTTTGGACCGAAATCTCTCCGGTGGCAGTTCGGAGAGTCAGTGACCTTCTCGGAATATTTTTTTCCCCTTGCATAAGAATTGCTTTCAGTCCAAAACGATCTCTTAATCGTTGAAGGTTTGAATTCTTTTGGCCCCTCACATTCGAAACCTCTCCAGGATGACAGATAAAAAGAGGTTCTGACTCATTTTGATGGGTCTCAAGAAGATGCATCGCCATATCGAAAAAAATCTCTGAATCGATGAGTTGATGCAGTGAGGGATGATAGGGACCTGCAAGATAGCAAGCCTCCAAGTCCCTGGTCGGCTGAAGACCAATCCGAGCAATCGGAATCGACGCCTTCTCCAATTTCAGGATTCCTCTTTTGAGCCACCGAATCGATGCCTCCAAGGTCAGGGGAGAATAATTTCCTTCTCGCCAGAGGGCTTCAAGAGGAGCGCCATCGAGCACCAGTGTGGGATGGATTCTAAGAAAGTCAGGTTTAAGATCGATCACGGTATCAAGGGTCTTAAGAAAATGATCGAGAGAATCCCCAGGGAGCCCGATCATCAAATGGATGCCGACCTCGAACTCCCAACGTTTTAACCGGGAGACCGCAGAAAGAGTATCCCCTTGACAGTGTCCGCGATGAGAGAGAAAAAGAACGTCATCCATCATCGATTGGGCCCCGACCTCTACTGTCCTGACTCCATATTCTTTGAGCAGAGAGAGGATCTCCTCATCCAAGGCATCTGGCCTGGTCGATACACGGATCGAATCGATGGCATCTGAAGAGAGAAAAGGGCGAAGCTCTTTCAGATAGGCGATCTGATCCTCTTTCGGGATCGCCGTGAAACTTCCTCCGTAAAAGGCCACCTGTCTCTCTCGAACCTTTTCCAATGGGAATTGATTCATGGAGGCTTCGATCAATTCCCGGACATGGGAAGGAGAGAGAACTTCAGCAGCCACGGCCTTCTGGTTACAGAAAATGCAGCGTTGTCGGCATCCCAGATTCGGAAGAAAAATAGGAATGATTAAGGGGGTCGTCATTATCATTTATAAATTTGGATATTGTGTATTATTTGATCATTGATGCTTGATTATTGAGCATGATCAATTTCCTCCAGGGCCTTTTTGGCGGCTTCCTGCTCCGCCTCCTTTTTGCTTTTTCCCCATCCGCTTCCCTTCACCTCTTTCCCAATGAGCACCGTGGCTTGAAAACGTTTGTCATGATCGGGTCCTGATTCCTCCACAACTTGATATTTCGGAGAGAGTCGGCAAACCTGTTGGGTCTGCTCCTGGAGGAGACTTTTATAATCATTGAAAAGGGATAAAGCCGTCTCGGGTTTGAGATAGGGTCTAAAATGGTTTTGAATAATCTCCAGGGCTTGATTAAATCCAGAATCGAGGTAGATGGCTCCAATCACCGCCTCATAGACATTCGCTAAAATCGACGTCTTCCTTCTTCCCCCATCTGAGAGTTCACCCTTTCCAAGGAGGAGGTGTTGTTCCAATTGAAGTTCCCTTGAGAGGTGTGCCAAAAAGCTACGTTTCACGAGATGGGATCTCTGTTTTGAGAGAGCTCCTTCCTGTGCATTCGGAAATTCCTGAAGGAGAAGGGAGCTCACCCCCAGGTTCAGGACTGCGTCCCCCAGAAACTCTAAGACCTCATTCCCATTGTCCCCTGCAGGAATAGTCTGGGCCGGTGACGCTTCATGCGTGTAGGACTTATGGGTTAGGGCACGATCCAACCCTTCGATTTCGCGAAAGCGATAACCCAGGCGTTCCTCCAATTTCTTCAGGGATTCCCCTCTCTCCTCATCCATACCCTTCACTCTCCCTCACCTTCCCGATGACACCCTTTTCTGTCAACTCTGTCACCCTCACGGGTAATTCCTGATTGACCCAGTCTCTATTTCTTTTGCCATTCTCATCCCTGAGGAAAACAGGGATGTAGTTTCGAGACAGCCCTCTCCAGTCCGTCTCCTTTCTTCGCCTTCCTTCTATCAGAACGTTCAATTCCTGATGAAGAAACCGACGATAAAAGGCCTGCCGCTTCTCTCTTCCCAAGGCCCTGAGCCGCCCGGCTCTGTTTTTGATTTCCTCTTCTCCCACTCCGTCAGGGAACTGAGCGGCAGGGGTTCCCTTTCTTCTTGAAAAGGGAAAGACATGGAGATAGGCAAAAGGAAGAGAGGCAATCAGTTCGAAGGTTCTCAGAAATCTTTCATCCGCTTCACCCGGAAAACCCACGATCAGATCTGCCCCGATGGAGAGGTTCGGAATCCTTTCGTGGAGTTTCAGGATGAGATCCGCGAGGAACAGGCGATCGTAATTTCGATTCATTCTTTCCAGAATCTCATCATCTCCGCTCTGGATGGGAATATGGAGATGAGGGCAGATCTTGCTTGATCGGGAAAGGAAATCCACAAGGCCCGGAGAAAAATCCCTGGGTTCGATCGAACTGAGTCGAATCCGTGAGGATGTCTCATTTCTCTCCACCTCCCCAAGGAGCTTCTCCAGTGAAAGCGAAGGGCTGAGATCAAGGCCATAGGCACCCAAGTGGATGCCCGTAAGCACAACTTCCTTATATCCCCTCTGTTTCAATTCTCTTAGATTCTCAAGGACCTTTCCCGGGGCAAGGCTCCTGGATACCCCCCTGGCATGAGGAACAATGCAGTAGGAACAACTGCCATCACATCCATCCTGGATCTTCAGAAAAGCTCGCGTATGCTGACGGAAGGAATGAAGAGGCGTCTCCGAAAAGAGGGCTTCTTGTTGAATATCCTTCACCTGGATCTTGGGGAGTTCGCCTCTTTCCATAAGGGGAAGGAGATGAGCGATATGATTCTTCTCTCGATTTCCGAGAAGGTAATCCACCCCTTCGATCTTCGAAAGCCCTGCGGGATCGACCTGCACATAACATCCGGTTACGATAAGCAGCGTATGGGCATTGGACCGCCGAGCCCTTCGGACCATCTGCCTCGATTGAAAGTCAGCCCGATGGGTCACGGTGCAGGTATTGATAATCGTAATATCAGCCTTTTCACCGAAGGGAACGTTCCGGTATCCTTCTTCTTCGAGGGATTCGATGAGGGCTTCTGATTCGAACTGGTTCACCTTACAACCGAGGGTTGAAATCGTAACGGTTTTCATGATCCTTAGAGTTGAATAAGCCGGAGATGTCCCCAGGCGCCCATCCGCTCTCCGATAATGATGAGCGTCCCGAGAACCCCCTCAATCTCTTTCGCCTTCTCTAATCCCCTTTCAATATCCTTCTTCTCATGGACAACGTTTCCAACAGCCGTCGCAGCTGCATCGGCGAGGGCTGCTGATTTGGAAAGAATACAGACGGCATCCGCCTTTCCAAAGCTGAGCGAAGGACCCACCGTTCCTGACGAGGTGCAGACACCCAGGGGAGAGTCTTCAGGTGGGATGACGATTCCCAATTTTAAACTCAACGGAGAGGTCCCTGCATAGATCCCGATCATCCGCTCCCTGGAAGTGGCAAGATAGATATCTCCTCCGTTCTCGGTAATCACTTGCTTCGAAAGCTTCAGCAAGTCCCTGGAAACGAATTCGGCCATCGCTCCAGCCACGGCTGCCAGGGGACCAACCTGGCTGAGCCTGGATACTCCGATCATCTCCCTTGCAATCTCAGGGGCATAAGGATCTTCGTCTAAAGGAACGAGGCTTTCTGCAAATTCAGGGCGGATGGCAATATAGGTTTCGAGTTGATGGCGGTATTTTAGAATGGATTCCCTCGTCTCGTTAAAAAGGTCTTTCTCTGCCCGAACGAGAAGATCGGTCTCCTTGACGATCACCTCAAAATTGACGAGATCATCGGTTTTGACTAAATTCCGGTAGGTTCGCTCTTCGTACATTATTGGAAAGCAATTATAATATTCGAAAGGAAAGGGTGTCAATTAGAGAGCCGAAGGGTTGACATCGGGCATGAACTGCTTGCGATTTCGTTCCCGCAGGGCTATAAGATTGGGTATGAAGTGGAACTATGACACAAGAAATCATAAAAGGATTCACTCAAAATGAATGGGCTGAAACGGCTTTTGCGCAATAGAGATTTTATCCTCTTTTTAGCCCTTGGTCTCGGCCTGCTCTGGGACGGAGGTGCTCGTTGGACCAATCCCCTGACTCTCCCCGTATTAGCTGTGGCCATGACTCTCTCCGTGATGGGAATTTCTGAAGCAACATTTCGCTCTCCCCGGGCCTTGCTTGCTCCTGCGCTCTCTGGCATTGTCATGACCTATCTTGTATTGGGCAGCCTCATCCTGGGTTTGAGTTCCATTCTTATCCGAGATGAAAAATTGTGGAATGGATTTGTCATCGTTGCTGCTGTTCCTCCCGGTGTGGCAGTTATCCCATTCACCGTTTTCTTAAATGGAAACAACTCCTTTTCTCTCGTTGGAACGATGGGAGCCTATCTTGGCGCCTTAATCATCACTCCCATGATCGCGCTATGGTTTCTTGGAACAAGTTTTATCGATCCGTTTAAACTCTTCATCATCTTGGTGGAACTGATCCTTCTGCCTTTAGTGGTATCCAGGGTCCTTGTCCGGATAGGAATCTCTGAACGGATCGAACCTTTTAAAGGAACGATCACGAACTGGAGCTTCTTTGTGGTCACCTACACGATTGTGGCGCTTAACCGCGTTGTCTTTATCAGTCATCCCCTCTCCTTGGTTCCGGTGGCACTCATCGCTCTGGCGAGTACCTTTCTTTTAGGATGGATGATCGAAGGTGTGGGAAAGCTTTTCCGAATTCATCCAAAAACAGTCACGAGCCTTGTTCTCCTGGGGACGATTAAGAACTACGGGCTCGCCGGTGGCCTTTCGTTGGCCCTCTTCAGCAGACAGACCGCTGTGCCCGCTACCGTTTCAACGATCTTCATGATCGTCTATGTCATCTGGTTAGGGGTCAAAGGGAAAGGCCAAAAGCCCTGAGGGGATACCCCGTTGATCGAAGGAGATGAAGTCATCCCGATGATCCAAAAAGAACTGATCGAAAAGATCTATGTTGCAGCGAGCATGCAACGATGGATGGACCATATCCGTCCCGTTGAATTCACGGAACTGGACAAGCAGGCCCATAAGATGGTGATCGCCTATGTCATCGCAAAATATGAAGAATTGATGAACGGTAAGGGGCGATTGGAATGGATCAAATTGATTGAAGGAGGATTCTTCGAATTCTTGCAGCGAGTGGTCCTTACGGATATTAAGCCGCCCATCTTCAATCGAATCAAAAGCAAGCATGGAGATGTCTTGAATCGACTCATCCTGGATAACCTCTCCAAAGCCCTGCAAGGGGCAGAAGGTCTTCAAAAAAGGTTTGAGAACTACATCATGAATCCCAGGGAAGCGCCTTTTGAAAAAAGGATCCTCAAGGCCGCCCATGACCTGGCCACCTTTTGGGAATTTAGAACGATTTATAAGTTAAATCAGACCCTCTATGGCATTGACGTCACGAAGAAGAGGATCGAAAATGAGGTGGAAGCACACCACAGCCTCACCGGAGTTCAGCAGATCGTCCTTTATAAAAAGGCTCAGGGATTCATTGATCTCTGCGGCCAGCTTCGCTTTCAGCAACGGTGGGCCCAAACCCAGAGAATCCCTAAGACCTCGGTTTTGGGCCACATGCTCATCGTGGCCATCTTTTCTTACCTTCTCTCCCTGGAGATCACGAGCTGCAAGGAAAGGCTCTACAATAATTACTTCGCTGCCCTATTCCATGATCTCCCGGAAGTGCTCACCCGGGATATTGTCTCTCCCGTGAAAAGATCGATCGAAGGGTTGGAAGACACGATCAAAGAGATCGAGCAGGAGCTGCTGGACGAAAGCATCCTGCCCCTGCTGCCCAAGAAATGGCATTCAGAAATGAGATATTTCTATTTTCATGAAGACCCTTTTGAAAATAAGATCATTGAGGACGGGAAGATTCGAAAGGGCCTTTCGACGGAGGCATTAAACCGGAAATATGACTCCGAAGCCTATCGCCCCCTCGATGGAAACATCATCTTCCTCTGCGACAAACTGGCTGCCTATCTCGAAGCGGTCCTGTCGATTAAACATGGGATTAACTCGCGTGTTTTGACCGATGCAAAAAATAAGATCCGCAATCAATACAGACAAACCGCCGTCGGGGGAAGCTCCTTGGGCTACCTTTTTGAGTATGATTATTCGGTTTAGCCTTGATCCCCAAGCCTTTTAGAAGTATGATTCTGCTTATGAGATCCCTCTCTGGAGCGTTTACCCCCACTCTCACCCCATCGTAAAATCTCCTCTCCGCTCGTGAGAGAAGGCAGGGTGAGGGGATTTATTTTTGAAAGAAAAAAGTGGATAAGTTCTGGCAAAAATTGATCCAGGTTTTGTCGCTGGTGATCCTGATTACCGCCTTTGGCACTGCAGGCTATATGGCGGTCGAAGGGTGGAACTTTCTGGATTCCCTTTACATGACCATCATCACCATTTCAACAGCAGGGTTTCGGGAAGTCCATGAGCTATCCCCCAAGGGGATGATCTTTACGATCGTCTTAATCATAGGCGGGGTAGGTACGGCGCTCATTGCCTTCACGGCTGGGGCAAGATTTATTCTGGAAGGTGAAATAAGAGAGATTTACGGGAGGAAAAAGTTGGAAAAAAAGATCAGGGAATTAAGGGACCACTATATTATTTGCGGCTACGGACGGATGGGAAGGATCATCGCCAAGGAGCTCCAGGAGGAGGGAGTCCAATGTGTTGTCGTTGAAAAAAACCCCACGGCTCTGGAGGAAAAAGAGGAAATCCTGGCCCTCATCGGAGACGCGACCCGGGATCATACCCTCAGGGAGGCAGGAATTGAAAAGGCATGCGGGTTGATTTCAGTGCTCCCGAATGATGCAGAAAATCTCTTCGCTGTCTTGAGCGCCCGGGGTCTGAACCCGAATATTTTGATCGTTGCCCGGGCTATTGAAGAGGGCTCTGAGCAGAAACTCCTGCGGGCAGGGGCGACGAAAGTGGTGTCACCCTACCTCATCGGTGGGCTCCGGATGGCCCATACGGTTCTCAAGCCGACCGTGGTCGACTTTATTGAATTTACGACCAGGAGCGGAAATCTTGAGCTCCAGATGCAGGAAGTGACCATTCAGGAGGGTTCCCGTCTCATCGGTATGAGCCTGGAGTCCTGTAGTGTCGGAGATGATCTGGGGGTCATTGTTGTAGCCATCAAACAGGCCACTGGAGAAACCCGGTTCAATCCTACCCATCAAAGTGTCATCAAGGCTGGGGATATCTTGATTGTCCTCGGAGAAATATCGAAACTGAAACGATTTGAGGAGATGGCCAAGCCCCAATAAGAAAGGGGCATGGGATTGGGTTATTGGGTTTTACGGGTTATTTCCCTGTCATACCAGTCCAGATTTTCCCTGATGAGGTCAGGGATCGGAAGTTGATAAGGACAGCGCTGGAGGCAGTCGCCGCATTCTGAGCAGTTCCGGGCCTTCTCGATAAGATTCATCATCCATTTCAACTCCTGGGCCATCGGGCCAAACCGCTTGATGATCGACTTTAGCCCAACAGCAAACTGAATATTGATTCCCTCTGAGCAGGGCTGACAGTAATCACATCGCCTACAGAATTGCTGGTTGAACTCTTTCCTAATCGCTTCAATCTGCTCTTGATCTTTCTGAGTCAGAGACCCTCCCTCCTGAAAAATCTTCCAGTTCTCACGGGCCTTTTCCAGCGTTTCTGTGCCAGGAATAGGCACAATCTCTTTCGTCTGGAGCACAAACCTCAAAGCAGGGCCCGCCTCTTCAATCACCCCGCCTGAAAAGGCCTTCATGGCAAGCACACCGACATCCCTGGCCCTGGCCAGGGGAAAAACTTTCGTCGCAGCTTCAGGCTCAAGAAAACTATAGCAAGCCATAATGACCTCAAAATAGTCCTCCTCAATCGCTTTCTCCAACACCTTCAGGTTGTGGCTCGTGATACCGATATGGTCAATCAAACCTTCGTCGTGAGCCCGTTTGAGTCCTCCATAGGCCCCTCCAGGACCCATGACCTTTTCGTAATCCTCAAAGCTGGAGATACTGTGAAGGTGATAAATGTCGATCTTTTTCACCTTCAACTGCTTCAGACTTTCATGGACTTCATTGTAAATCCCCTCGGTCTTCACGGTAGACTTCGTAGAAAGAACAACGGGTCTATTGATCCTCTGAAGGGCCAACCCGACCCGGTGTTCGCTGTTGGTGTAAGCACGGGCCGTGTCAAGAAGGTCCACTCCCATTTCGATGACGGCCCTGATCACAGCAACCCCCTCCTTTTCACTCACCCGCTGGATAGGAATTCCACCCCATCCCAGCCTCGTTACTTTGAGATTCGTCTTCCCGAGTCTGATTTTTTCCATCGACCTACCTCTCCCCTATCTTTTTAGGACTTCAACAACCTCAAGGCTACTGAAATGCCACCCCTTATCGATTTTCACCAGGATGCATTGAAACTCCCTCGTCTCATCCACAGCCTCTCCAGCGGTCGATTTACCTGTCAGTCTCGCCGTGAGATTTACTTTTGCAGTCCCCTTTTCCGGAAATTCAACCTTAAGGTCAAAAAACTTCAAGGAGAGAGCTGAAAAATAGGATCGGCCGCGGAGGGCATAGCCGGACACCTCTTCCCGCGTATATTTTCCTGAAAAGGAATAGAATGGGTCGCCTTCGATTTTGAACTCACAGCTTTCAGTAAACAATTTCCCGATGTTCTTAATTCGATTGGCCATGGAAAAAAGATCTTCGCCAGGTTCCTTCGTTACATACTGAGATAATAGATCAAACTGCTTTCTGACTTTCTTCTCTTCGCTTGGGATAAGGTAGAAAGCAACCAGGACCCCGATGAGGACGACCAATCCCGCGATGATGAAGTGCTTAAGTTTTACCATAAAGGCGTCCCAACGATCCGGTTTACAGCAGTCTGACCAAACGTATGTTGTTCAATGGGCATGCTCCTATTGTCTCCCACCACATAGACGTTTCCCTTTTCAACCTGACGGGGCGGCAGGTTCCAGTTACACGAATATCGGACATGGGGTTCTTCAATCGATCTGGAGTTTACAAAGAGTTTCCCGTCACGGAATTCAAGTTGCTCCCCCTCTACAGCAACGACCCGTTTGAGAAGCATCACTCTATTTCCGGCAAAACGGACAGCCACAACATCAAACCGCTTCGGTTCAGATATAAGATAATGCAGTTTAAAGCAAAAATTAACACCGCCGTTATGATAGGTGGGCTCCATACTGTACCCTTTAATCAGGAAAGGCGTGAGGATATTGCCGAAAAAGAAATAGGCTGAAAACGCAACCAGGCAGACCCGGATCAGGAACATTCGGGTCAGGGATGGGAAAAAGAACTGACGAATTCTCTCATGCACACTTTATTATAAGATTGGAAGTCATAATTGGAAATGGATCTTCGCGATTATTTGATGATTGGGGCTTGGAATTTATTGACCCAAGGGAAGGATCACGGGTGATCCCACTTCCTTTTTAACTGATGGAGGGGAAATTGATCGATATAGGGGACAAAGACCAAGCTGACTTCTCCATGAGTCAAGATCTTGTCCAATAGGGTCTCTACCTCTTTGGCAGGGATCACTTCATAGCTTTTCCAGTCCAGCACCTGAACCTTCATCATCACTTGAAAGGGATTTTCAATAGACTTGACCGCTTTCTGGGCAACCTCGGCCATCAGGTCGATCGCCTGCATCGCTTCCATATTCAATTCATTCATCGTCTGGCGATGGTAAGCCATGAACGCATAGTAGTCAAAGCCCTTTTTCTGAGCCTCGGTGAGGGTCTGAGAAAACCACGCCACGGAATTGGAATGGTTGAGAACAGTCTCATAATAAAGATTGATTCCGAATTTTAGCCCAGGATTCGATTCTTTCGCAGCCGTCATGAGTTGTTTGGCTACATTCATGAGCCAGCGGTTTTTCCAGTTTGCCCAGACCCAAAACTTATCGCTATAAGCTTTCACATAATATTTTCCGGATTCCGATTTATAGGGTTCGATATAGAAAAGGTCGGGATGGGGAGAGTATCCAAACTCCTTGAAGAAGGCCTTGTTGGCTTCCGTGCTGAAGTCCTCATTATGTTTGAGAATCAGATCATCCTGAAATAGAATTCCATCAATAGGATAACGTCCAAGGTCACGAAATAAACCTTCCAAACGCTTCAAGACATCCGCCCGGAAGAGATTAACCCCCCTGGCAACCTCCAGCTTTTTTGTTTCGAAGTTATAACTCTTACAATGCAATTCAGGATGCCCATCGAGGCCATAGCTCGCAAAACGGGTCGTCATCCAGGCAAAGATATCGAGGCCGTTTCGATGGGCGATCTCCGCCACTTTTCCCAAGATATCATCGACGACCGGCGCCTGTTCGGTTTTGAAATAAACCCCCTCTTCAGAGCGCGCCGTGGCAAATTTGTAGATCCTGTCTCCCTTATTCTGAAAGACGCGGAAGATCAGTGTATTCACGCCGGACTCTTTCAAGGCTTTGATCCTTTTCTCCACCCGATCAAGGTTCTTTCCATCGAGGTAGAACACCTGGGCACAGACCCGTCTTTTCACATCCACGGCCTCAGGAAGAAGTTTTTGTTCTATTTTCCTCTGTTCCTCTGAGATTGTTTCGGTTTCTGCACCTTTCGGAACAGGAGGCTGGAGCGCTTTCAATTTCTCTTGTGAGGTTCCGATCCCACTCCTTGCGCCACTCGCTCGATCGCCCTCTGGGTAAGTCTTCAAATAGAGTTCATATTGTCGTATCGCTTCCTCATATTTTCCCATTTTCAAATAGCATTGGCCGATCATATATTGCGAATAAGAAACCAGGTTGCTCTTAGGAAAGGTTTCGATGATTTTAGAGAACGCTGTCATCGCTTCTTCATATTTCTCCCTGTAAAAAAGATCGATGGCTGCATCATAGAGGTCTCCCGCAATGACACGCTTTTCCTGTCCCTGACTCTGGGGATTCCAGGAAACCATGAAGAGGAGGACCATTGAAATGATGATCGAACGTCTCATGCCATCTCCTTTCAAAAATGTTACCATCAGCCGGTGTAAATCCGAAGCACGAAATTCGAAACAATCTCAAATGACCGAATTTTAAATGTTTCAAACAAAAGAGTTTAGAGATTTTGATCCCGCTGAGGCGGGATTGAAAATTCGAATTTGTTTCGGATTTCGATATTCGGATTCAGGATTTACAAACTCCAAACCCTGTTTGGTTCCCCGGCGGGGCGGGGGTTAGGATTTCTTGAAAAGAGCATTCATGGCCTCTGGAACGGTTTGGACCCCGATCAATTCGATGCCTCGGATCGACTTGATCTTTTCCTGATTTTGCTTCGGAAGAAGACACCGTTTGAATCCCAGTCGTGCCGCTTCCTTCACCCTTACCTCAGCCTGACTGATCCCCCTGACTTCCCCTCCTAACCCCACTTCCCCGAAGATCACCAGTTCAGGATCAATCACTTTATCTTGAAAGCTGGAGGCAATCGAAGCAATCACGCCGAGGTCTGCACCCGGTTCCTCAACCTTCATCCCACCAGCGATATTGAGGAAGATATCGTGCCCGAACATGTGGATTCCCAGTCGTTTATCCATCACTGCTACCAAAAGGGAGACACGATTGGAATCGATTCCCTGAGTGGTCCTCCGCGGAATGCCAAAGTGGGTGGGAACGACGAGGGCTTGAAGCTCGATCAGGATAGGTCTCGAACCTTCAATGCTCGGCACGACCACCGAGCCGGTGGATTGCGTTCGTTCTGAGAGAAAGTATTCGGATGGGCTTAAGACTTCTGCGAGACCGGTATCCTTCATCTCGAAGACCCCGATCTCGTTGGTGGAGCCAAAACGGTTCTTCACTGCTCTCAGGATCCGGAAAGCGTGATTCGTCTCTCCTTCGAAGTAGAGAACCGTATCGACCATATGTTCTAAAACTTTGGGTCCAGCAATAAAGCCTTCCTTGGTGACATGGCCAACGAGAAAGATCGGAATGGAGAGGTATTTCGCCAGGTAGAGCAACCGGCTCGATGCCTCTCTGACCTGGCTGATTGTTCCCGGCGAAGAGGGTAGGTCCGAGGAATAGATGGTCTGAATCGAGTCGACTACGGCTGTCGAGGGGTTGATCGTCTGGATGTCCTGGAGGATCTTTTCCAGGGCTGTTTCAGAGACGACAAAGAGATGGTCAGAGGAAATCCCTAAGCGATCCGCCCTCATCCTTGTCTGTTGAAGGGACTCTTCCCCGGAAATATAAAGGACCTTTTCCCCCTTGGAAGCGAGTTGACTCATGGCCTGAAGCAGGAGGGTCGATTTGCCTATGCCCGGATCCCCTCCGACCAGGATCAGGGATCCGTAAACGATTCCCCCTCCCAAAACGCGATCAAACTCTCCGATCCCAATTTGGAGTCTGCCTCTCTCCTCCGCCGCAATCTCTGTGATCGGTGTTGGAACGGCTTCCCTTTCGAAACCGAGAAGGTCTCGCTCCGGGGCCTTCTCCTCAATCACCCGTTCTTCCACAAAGGTATTCCATTCCTGGCAACCCGGGCATCTTCCCAGCCATTTCGGGGCCTGATATCCGCAGGACTGGCACACAAAATGCGTTCTTGCCTTGGCCATAAAATAAGTCTCTTT
Organism: Thermodesulfobacteriota bacterium; assembly: GCA_035454825.1. Taxonomy (GTDB): domain Bacteria; phylum Desulfobacterota; class BSN033; order BSN033; family UBA1163; genus DATIGG01. Next base: position 14,820 of record DATIGG010000428.1, read on the forward strand.
CCCCTCTCCGTCACTGCCTGCCTGCCACGGGCAGGGAAGGCAGGCCTGATGGGAGAGAAATGGGGTGAGGATGATTAAAAGCAGAAAAACGGAATTGGAGGCATTTTAACAGAAAGGTTCAAGGAGGTCAAAAAATTCAACTTTCCTCAAGCCGTATTGTTGAGCCAGAACCGACAAAACTTCGCTGACCTGAACTGAAGGAATACACAATTTTTTTTGAAAAATGTTGACTGTTAAAATTATAATTTTGTATACTGATTCAGGTTCAGACTGGCAAAGGAGGTCCATATGGCAACCCCACAAGCATTCCTTCTCATCGCTAAAGGAAAGAGTGATATTTCCATACTCCCTAAGATGGCGAACCGCCATGGCCTCATCGCGGGAGCAACAGGGACGGGCAAGACGATAACGTTGCGGGTCCTCGCTGAACAGTTCAGCAAAGTCGGCGTTCCAATCTTCATGGCCGATGTGAAGGGAGACCTTTCTGGTTTGCCTTTTGCGGGAGGTGAAAACCCTAAAATTACTGAGCGGATCCAGAAGCTCAAACTCACCGATTTTAGCTTTGAGGGCTATCCTGTTACTTTCTGGGACGTGTTCGGAGAGCAGGGCCACCCGGTTCGCACGACAGTCTCAGAAATGGGGCCTCTGCTCTTGAGCCGCATCTTCAATCTCAATGAAATCCAAAGCGGTGTGCTCAGCCTCGTGTTCAAGATCGCAGACGATAGTGGCCTCCTCCTCCTCGACCTCAAAGACCTCCGGGCCATGATACACTTTGTTGGAGACAATGCGGATCAGTTTAAAACCCAGTATGGCAATATCTCTGCCGCCAGCATCGGCGCCATTCAACGAAGCCTTCTCACTCTTGAGGAGCAGGGGGCAGACAAATTCTTTGGCGAACCTGCCCTCAACCTTCAAGACCTGATGCAGACGGATACCAATGGACAAGGCATCATCAACATCCTGGCTGCTGACAAGTTGATGCAATTCCCTCGACTGTATGCAACCTTTCTGCTCTGGATGCTCTCAGAACTCTTTGAGCAACTTCCCGAAGTGGGCGACCCTGAAAAACCGAAGCTCGTTTTCTTTTTCGATGAGGCCCATCTGCTTTTTACGGATGTCCCAAAAGCCCTGGAAGAAAAGATTGAGCAGGTGATTCGACTCATCCGTTCAAAGGGTGTGGGAGTTTATTTTGTGACGCAAAATCCCCTCGATCTTCCTGATATTGTTTTGGGACAATTGGGTCATAAGGTGCAACACGCCCTCAGGGCCTTTACTCCCAAGGATCAAAAGACCGTGAAGGCAGCGGCCCAGACCTTCCGCGCAAACCCCAAACTGGACGCAGAAAAGGTCATCACAGAGCTGGCTGTGGGTGAAGCCCTCCTCTCTGTCTTGGATGAAAAGGGGTCTCCATCGGTTGTTGATCGAGCTTGGGTCTGTCCTCCCCGGAGCCGGCTCACTCCCCTGACTCCGGAGGAGCGCCTTCAGATCATTCAAGGTTCTGTTTTATATGGACATTATGAAAAGACGGTGGACCGCGAATCTGCTTATGAAAAATTGAAGGCACGGACAGAGGTAGAAATGCAAGAGAAAGCCCTTCAAACGGGCCGGGCCGCTGAGCCTAAATCGGAGACGACGAAACTGATCCAGGCCATGGCAAAAAGCGCAGCCCACGCGGTTGGCAGCCAGATCGGCCGTCAGATTATCCGGGGAGTTTTAGGCTCTCTTTTTGGCGGTAGCCGGGGACGATAGGGCATTCATGGCATTCATTTTTTTTCTTTGCATTTTTTTTTTGATTTGGTATACTGGTGCGAATTCTAACCTAAAAGGAGGTCCATTATGAAACGTCTGTTGGTTGTGGTCGGTGTGTTGTTAATTGTAGCAGCTTTGGCCTACGCCCGTGCCCCAAAGGACTATCAAGTTACAGGGCCTGTCCTCGAAATGGACGGTGATCACATCATTGTCCAAAAGGGAAAAGACGAAAAATGGGAGCTTGCTTACGACAAGGATACAAAGATCATGGGTGACCTGAAAGTGGGTTCAAAGGTGGAAATCAAATATGTGATGAAAGCAGCCAGTATTGAAGTCAAGGGGGAACCTAAGAAAGCCGAGCCCAAAAAGAAATAATTGGGGAGAGAAGATCTCGCACTGAATCGAACTTCAACATCTTTTCGCCTCCGAGGCCGAAGATGAAGATTTTGTATTGTGTAAGCGTGCTTGGGCCAAGATCTTAAACGCATGAAGGAGGATGCTATGCAAAAGGGTGAGAAAAACTCAAGGATCTTTGGTTGGACAACCTTTTTATCGGTGGTGGTAACACTGGCGCTGGTACTGAGCGGACCGATTGCCTATGCTCAGAAACCCGTCGATCTAAACACGGCTTCTGAAAAGGAACTGGAGGCTATCAAGGGCGTAGGGCCAGCAACAGCCAAAAAGATTATTGCTGCACGACCGTACAAATCAGTTGATGAACTTTCAAAAGCAGGCCTTTCGGCTAAACAGGTCGACGCCGTAAAACCTTTTGTCACGGTGGGTTCTGCGTCGCCTGCTCCTGCAGCTCCTGCGAGTACTGGAAAAGTTGCACCCGCAGCACCCTCAAAAGAGGCTCCTGCAAAGGCGGCTGCAACGGTAGTACCGGCCAAACCAGCAGCGCCTCCGGTAAAGGCTGCTGAAAAACCTTCTAAACCCACCATGAAACTCGCCCCTGGGCAAAAAGTAAACATCAACACCGCCACCAAGGAAGAACTGGATGCCCTTCCGGGGATCGGACCCGTGAAAGCCCAGGCCATTATTGAGGGGCGTCCGTATCAAAAGCCTGAAGACATCATGAAGGTAAAGGGAATCAAACAAGGAGAGTTCAACAAGATCAAAGACATCATTATTGTGAAGTGAAACAGAATCCCCTCATCCCCCCTCTTAGCAAAGAAGGGATGGGGGGATAGCCATTTCAGGACTCAATATCCACCGAACGCCCCATTTCCTATCCTCTTTCTGACCAAGGCAAACAACAGCCCCATTCCGAAAAATGACAGGTCGAACGCCTTCATCTCCTGTTATGAGAAGAGAGGCCAGTTTCTCAAGAAAAGGGAGGTGACCCACAATCATGAGGTCTTCCTTCTCTGTGGATATCCGATCGGCCCATATCCAAACATTCTCATTCGGATTGAGTCCCTGTGTAGCCTCGGAAGGTTTTTCTAAAGACCCGGCAAATATTTCAGCCGTCTGTTTCGCCCGTTGTTTCCCGCTATGATAAATCTTTAATGGATGAAGGCCCATTCTCCTTGCGAGCCCCGCAACATTTCGAACCTCTTCTATGCCTCTTTCTGTTAGAGAACGTTGTGGATCCTCTGCCTCAGACTTCGCCTCTCCATGTTGCACTAAATAGAGTTTCATCGTCCCTCTCCAATCCACACAGTTTTTCCTAACTCGCGTTGTCTCCACTGGTCAAGAATCTCGACAACCCGGGAGCGGACCTCATATCTGGCGTCTAACCGATCCCACCCTCGCATAAGCAGTTCATCATAGTTTGTATATTCATGACGAACATGTGCTTGGACAGCAAGTGTGATCGCCTCAGGATCAAATTCTTTCGATGCCGCGGACCGACCGACCCGTCCACTATATTTTTGGCAGGCATGTTTGGCAATTTCGAATTCTCTTGAGACAGGACAACCCGGGAAAAGTTTTCGAAGTTTGTCCGCATATTCTTCTATGTATTTTTGATCTTCCTCCTTTCGTTTTATCTCCGCACGCTGACGCTTCAATTCCCGAATGTCGGCATCAGCCAGACAATCTTTTTCTGCTTTCTCAATCGCTTCAGGTTCCACTAAAATGCCCTGTCGTTCATAGCGCTTGCGTGTCTTGCTCCATTTGAGGACCTTTGCATGGATTCTGGAATACTTCATCGAACGGCGGGTCAGGGCTGCATCGCCTGATGACAAATATTCAAGATGACCGAGATCAGCACAGGAGAGGCAGAGAGCCTTATCCTTTTCCAAATAGAGGAAACTCCCACTCCAAAGCTCTTCTCCACACTCGGAGCATTTCGTATCACGCCGGACAATAAATACCAGGATATCTCTCTTCTCCTCCGCCAGTTCTCTTCCCATTTTTGTTTTGCTCATCTTTGCTTGTCCCATCTATTTTTCTTCCTCATAATCTATTGGTAAGGGACGTATCCGCAGGCGGGTTTGCTCAAAGATAACAATACTTCCATGCTCAAGCACTTTCTCAATAGTAGTGCAGAGCTTCTTCGATATCTTCAGGCTCTAAATCAGGAAGTGCTTTAAGAATCTCTTTCTCTGTCATTCCATCGGCGATCATATCCACAATAGTTGCCACCGGTATTCGCAATCCCCTAACGCAAGGTATCCCCCCATCTGATTTGGATCAACTGTAATTCGGCGATATTTCATCTCCCTCACCTCCCGGTTTCCGCTTGCTCTTCCATTTTAACCGGTCCTAGTTTCGGATTCATTGTACTGAGTAATCACTCCAGCCGTTTCTTCCCGACGGAATTTTTCGATAAGCTTCCGAATTTTTTCTCGAGCTGTTGTTTGATTCATGAGGTATAAGATAGCGAATAGGTAGGATTTTCACTCCATATTTAGTTTTCTATTTTAAACCATTCTATCAAATTCATCCAATTTGTGAAAGGGATTTATTGATTGGACTTGCTGAGAAGAAATTTGTAAAATGAGGATGCATGGGATGTAGTGGAGGAATTAGGTGCGTCCCGAATGCACCGATTAAAGCGTGATCGGTATTTTTGATGTTATGCTGAACTTGGTTCAGCACCTCACCCTTTGGATCCATTTGGTGAGATCCCCCCGTATCAAGTACGGGGCAGGCTCCTCAGGTCCGGGATGACGGGTCTGATTATTAGAAAACGATTTTGTACAAGACTATATGGAGATGGAGAATAGAAACCTTCTCATCGAAGGAGCGAAGGCGTTTGGGGTCTCTTTGGATGAAGAGGCGGTCAAGGCGTTCGATCTTTATCTCACGGAGCTCCTCAAATGGAATCAGAAGATGAACCTCACAGCCATCCGGTCAGAGAAGGGAATCGTCATCAAACATTTTCTTGATTCTCTTTCAGTCTGTCCCTATCTTCCCAAGGCCACTCTTATCCTCGACATCGGATCAGGGGCAGGCTTTCCCGGAATCCCATTAAAGATTGTTGATTCGACTTTAAGCATCACACTCATTGACTCTGTTCTCAAGAAGGTCGACTTTCAAAGGCATATGATTCGAAAACTCGGATTAACGGGAGTGAAAGCCATTCATGGCCGGGCTCAAGAAAAAGGGATCATCAGGGAATTTGAAAACAGATTTGATCGTGTTATCTCGAGGGCCTTCTCCGATCTTCAAACCATTCTCCATCTGGCTCACCCTTTCCTAAAAAACGGAGGGCTTGCCTTGGCGATGAAAGGGGAGTTGAAGAAGGAGGAAGTCCAATCCTCTCTCAAAGGAATGGCATCTTATCGATTGCAAGAGACTATCGACTTTACCTTACCCTACACCTCCATAAAGAGAACAATTCTTCTGTTTGAAAAACAATGAGTTTTGACTTTTCTTCCTTCACTCTTTTATGGTATAAAGAACTCATTTGCTTCGCTCTAAGCAAAATGTTTGAGGAAATTCTCAGATTTAACCATAAAAGAATGACCATCGTTCCATTATTCCAATATTCCTTTTTAAGGGATTTCCACTGTGGTTAAAGTGATCTGTATCGCCAATCAAAAAGGCGGGGTTGGAAAAACAACGACGGCTGTCAACCTCTCCGCATCCATTGCCGTGGCAGAGAAAAAAGTTCTTCTCATCGATATCGATCCTCAGGGAAACTCGACCAGCGGGGCGGGTCTCAGCAAAGAAGGTTCCCATGACACGATCTACCATGCCTTGCTCCGAGGATCGGGCTTGAAAGAGACGATTCAAAAGACGGAAATCCCCTATCTGGATGTGGTTCCTTCCAATACCGACCTGATTGGTGCGGAGATCGAACTGATTCATGAGAAGGAGCGGGAGCGGAAGCTGGAGCGCTTGATTAGAGAGGTGGAGCAGGATTACGATTTCATTTTTATTGACTGCCCCCCTTCCCTGGGACTCCTGACCATCAATTCCCTGACTGCAGCCCACTCCGTCCTCATCCCCCTCCAGTGCGAATACTATGCCCTGGAAGGTCTAAGCCAGCTACTCAAAACGATCCATCTAATTAAGCAGGCCCTCAATCCCAAGTTAACGATCGAAGGAATCCTCCTCACCATGTTCGATTCAAGAAACAACCTTTCCCATCAGGTGGCTCAGGAAGTGAAAACCTATTTTAAAGGCAAAGTCTTTCAGACGATCATTCCGAGAAACATCCGGCTCAGCGAAGCCCCCAGTCACGGGAAACCCGCTCTCCTCTATGATATTCATTCGAAAGGGGCGGAAAGCTATCTCAATTTAGCCAAAGAAATTCTGGCGGATGGGAAGATCAATGGCAACTAAAAAAATGGGACTGGGAAAGGGCCTTGGCGCCCTCATTCCAGAGATGGAACTGGAGGAGTCTAAAACCCTCCTTTACTGCGGGATTGAAGAGATTCGTCCCAGTCGTTCTCAACCCCGAAAGCACTTCGACGAATCGAAGCTCCAGGAACTTGCGGATTCCATTAAGGAGAAAGGGATTCTGGAGCCTCTGATCGTCAGAAAGGCCGCGGACGGCTATGAGATCGTCGTTGGGGAGCGTCGCTGGCGTGCCGCTCAGAAGGCAGGATTGGGGGAAGTTCCTGTCCTGGTGAAAGCGTTTGGGGATAGAGAGGCTTTGGAAGTCTCTCTCATCGAGAATCTACAAAGGGACGATCTCAACCCCCTTGAAGAAGCGGAGGCCTTCAAACATGTGGTGGAGGAGTTTGAAATCAGCCAGGAGGACTTGGGTGCACGGCTCGGGAAGGACCGGACCACCATCGCCAATACACTCAGACTGTTGAAACTCCCTTCGGAAGTGAAAGACCATCTGCTCCAAAACCGGATCTCCCCTGGACATGCGAGGGCGATCCTGAGCCTTGAAACAAAAGAAAAGCAGATGGAACTCTGCAACTTCATCATTCAGAAAGGCCTTTCCGTCAGAGAAGCCGAGGCTTTCGCAAAACGATGGGCAAAGAGATTCCGAAAGGTCACGGTTCAAGGAAAAGACAAGGGGGATCTACAGAGCCAGCTCATTGCGATGGGTGATTCCCTGAGACAACACTTAGGAACAAAAGTCAAAATTAATCCCAAGGGAAAGCGCGGAAAGATTGAGATCGAATACTATTCTTTCGACGATCTCGAAAGGATCGTGGAAGCGATCCTTAAAACGTAAAATAATGCATAGGGCATAGCGCATAGCCCATGGCGCAGATTGAAGGCGCCAAATCTCAAGCGAAAATAAGCTCCAATCGCCCACGTTAGAAATCCGGAATGAAAAGAGTTTTGGTTATTTGAAATTGGAACTTGGAGTTTGTTTGGAGTTTGTAATTTGGGATTTTAAACGCTATGCGCCACGTGTCCTCCGTAGCCGAGATCGCGGCGTAGGAGGATGCGCTCTGCGCTTTGCTTTAAGAGGAGTCCGTCATGTCTGGAGCCATATCGCTCTTTGGAAAAGGCGGCTTGAGACTTCCCTCTGTTCCGGAGGAAATCAGCGCCTTCCTGGGAAAAGAAACCTCTTTTGAAGGAAAGATGACCTTCCAGGGCATGTTTCGACTGGAGGGGCGATTCGAAGGAGAGATCTTTGAAAGCGGCACCCTCATCGTGGGCGAATCGGCCGTGATCAAGGGAAAGATTGGAGTTCACACCCTCATCATCAATGGCTACGTGGAAGGAGAGGTCTATGCCAAAGGGCGCGTAGAGATTCATTCGGCAGGAAAGCTTTACGGAAACCTCATTACAGCAAGCCTTGTTATCAGTGAAGGTGGGATCTTTGAAGGTTACTGTAAAATGGAAAAGACCCATAGCCAGGAAGAGGATCGTCCTCTCATTTCTCATAGAGAAGATGCATCTTTAAACCCTTGAAACCTAAGGGAGAAAGCAAGTCGAGAAAATAACGGAAAGAAAACGATTGACATCGGGTCTGACCCGTGTTAAACAATTCACAAGCTTTGCTTAACTCAATGGCTCGCGATCAGAAACCGAAGGGAAATTTCAGGGAATGGATGCGTTACGGAAATCTCGGCATCGAGATGTTTGCGTCGGTCCTGATCGGAGCATTCGGTGGGTATGGTCTGGATTACCTCTTTCATACCAAACCGTGGTTGATGATCGTTGGTTTCATCCTGGGTTCAGTGGCCGGTTTCCGAGCACTTTTCAGGCTTATAAACCAAGAAAATAAGAAAAAGTGATTTCTGAAAAAGTCCAGAAATCTCTGATTACAAAGATGATGAAACGATTACCCCGATTAGAAATCGCTGAAGAATCTCTGTAATCATTTTTTTGAAATCTGCGTAATCAGAGAGCGAAAATCAGATTTTCAGAGCTCTCAAAAAAGATTGAGATGAAGCCTTTTCTTGCAGGAAACATTGTTGGGATCAGTCTGGCCTTGCTTTATTTTCTTTCCTCCGCCTTCTATTCCTCCAAGATCGTCTCTTCTTTCAAAACGATGTCCGTTCCCCTCGCTCTTGGAGGATTTATTACCCGGTTGGTGCTGACCGGCCTCATTTTTTATGGCCTTTCCAAAATAAAAGAGATTCATTTTCAGGCGGCCCTGATCACCTTTGTTCTCTGTTTTACGGCCTGCACGATATGGAAGGCAGCCCGTTCGTTTCGAAGTGAAGGGCCTCTGATCAAGAAACCCATTGAGAGATGAGGAACCATCGATGAACCTAATGGAACACCTCCAACCGCATGTGATCATCCCATTAAAGATTGGTAGTATTGACATTTCCATTTCCAATGCCGTCGTTTCGATGTGGATTGCCTGTCTTCTGGTCTTTCTCACACTCACGTTTGCAGGTCGAATCGGAAGGCTCGTTCCAAGAGGGCTCCAGAACTTCATGGAATCCCTGGTCAGCTTTGTAAAGCAAAGCCTCATCCACGAGATCCTCGGGGAGGAGGGGATGGTCTGGTTTCCTTTTATCGCCACCCTCTTCTTTTTCATCCTCTTTTGTAATCTCATTGGACTCGTTCCAAAAATGTTTACCGCTACCTCCAACATCAATGTGACCGCTTCCCTGGCCGTCATCGTCTTTATCTGCACGCAAGGTGCAGGGATCGCCAAGCACGGCGTAGCCGGTTATTGCAAGACCTTTGTCCCCAAGGGATTACCCAAGGGCATCGCCGGCGTTGTTCTCACGGTCTTTATGGTCTTCGTCGAATTCATCAGTCAACTCGCCAGACCGTTCTCTCTTGCTGTCCGGCTCTTTGCCAACATGACAGCAGGACACATGGTGATCCTGGTCTTCATCTCCATGATCTTTATGTTTCAAGGCGTTGTGGCAAGAGTCTTTGTGACGCCCATGTCTCTGGTCATGGCGGTGGTGATGATGGCCTTTGAAATTTTTGTCGGTCTCCTGCAAGCTTTTATCTTTGCTATTCTGGCTTCGATCTACATTAGCCTTGCGGTACACCCAGAACATTAAACGACCTCACCTACGACGGGGTAGGTCCATTTTATAGTGAGGAGGATACGAATGGATGCAACTGGTTTGGCTCAATTGGTCCCTGGTCTTGCTAAGTTAGGTGGAGGGTTAAGCATCGGATTAGGAGCCCTCGGAACCGGAATCGGCATGGGAATCCTGGTGGGAAAGGCCATCGAAGGAATGGCCCGGCAACCGGAAGCCGCAGGGTTACTCCGAACTACGATGTTTATCGGTGTGGCCTTTGTTGAAGCCCTGGCCCTCTATGCCCTGGTCATCACCTTCTTGTTGATTTTTTAATCATCTCTTCACCTTTTCGTCCTACGGGCGAGACGCCACAAACGAACCTGATTTCCCTGCCAGCCGACCGGGAGATACAGGAGAGAGAGGGAGCAAAACATGTTTAAGGCAGAACCCGGTTTGATTATTTGGACCCTGATCTCTTTCTTCATCCTTCTCATCCTCTTGAGGAAGGTGGCTTATCCTCAGATCCTGAAGGCCATGAAGAATAGAGAGGAAACCATTAAACAGCAGCTCGAAGAAGCCCAGAAAATCAAGAAAGAGGCAGAGGCCTTCTTAGAGGATTATAAACGCCAGTTGGCCGAAGCCCGTTCCGAAGCCCAGAAGGTCATCAACGAGGGAAAAGATCTGGGTGAGAACATGCGAAAAGAGATCATCCAGAAGGCCCAGGAAGAGTCGAACCACATTGTTAAGCGGGCTCAGGAGGAGATCGAACTTCAGAAACAGAAGGCCATCCTCGAGCTTCAGGAGAGGATCGCGGACCTCTCCATTATGGCGGCCTCGAAGGTCATCAACAAATCCCTGAATCCGGAAGATCACCGCCGCCTGGTTGAGGAGTATATCTCGAAGGTAGGTGAACTCTATGGGAAGTGATCCACTGGTGGAAGCTTACGCGGAGGCCCTCTTTCAGGTGGCCCGGGCTGAGGAAAGGATGGATCAGGTGGAAGAGGAGCTGACCCATCTGAAGAAGACCCTGGACTCGAACATTGAACTGAGGGAGTTTCTGAACAATCCTCAAATATCCTCGGACGGTAAAAAAGATGCCCTCTTTAAGATATTTGGCGAAATCCTTTCACCGGTCACCCGTCACTGGATGAATATGGTGGTGGACCAGGGACGGCAGAGAAGGCTGCCCGCGATCATCGATGCTTTTTTCACCCTGACGCAAGACGCCCGGGAAAAGGTGACCGCTGAGATCATCACGTCGATCCCTTTATCGGAAGATCTGGCCAAGCGCCTGGAGAGTGAACTCTCCAGAGTCACCAAAAAGCGGGTCTTTCTCAAACCCCTGGTCGACGATTCCATCCTGGGAGGGGTGATTGTCAAGGTTGACAATAAGGTGATTGACGGGAGTGTTCGGAGCCGTCTCGAAGAGATTAAGAGAGAAATGATCAAAACCTATTCATAGAAGGGGTGTGGGCCGTGGAACTGAAGATCGATTCAGAAAAGATATCCTCCATTCTCAGGCAGAACATTGAGCAATTTAAGATCAAGATGGAGATCGAAGAGGTCGGGGAGGTCATCGAGGCCGGGGATGGGATCGCCCGGATCAAAGGTCTTCCCAGTTGCATGTCTGCCGAGATGCTTGAATTTCCGGACGAAATCTTCGGGGTGGCCCTCAACCTCGAAGAGGACAATATAGGAGCCATGATCCTGGGCGATTATACCCAGATCGAACAGGGCGATCCGGTTCGGCGGACAGGCAAGGTGCTTTCCGTTCCCGTGGGAGATGCCATGGCTGGAAGGATTGTCAATGCCCTGGGCCAACCCATCGATGGAAAGGGTCCCATCCACACCGACAGATTCCGGCTGGTCGAAGGAAGAGCCCCCAGCGTGGTCGAAAGGCAGCCGGTGAAGGAACCCCTTCAGACCGGGCTGAAGTGCATCGACTCCATGATCCCGATCGGAAGAGGCCAGAGGGAGCTCATCATTGGGGACCGGCAAACCGGAAAGACCGCCATCGCCATCGATACGATTCTCAATCAAAAGGGGGGAGACGTTTACTGCATTTATGTTGCAATCGGTCAGAAGCAGTCAACCGTGGCAGCCGTAGTCAATACCCTCCAGGAGTACGGGGCCATGGAATATACCATCGTGATTTCAGCGACAGCGAGTGACCCCGCACCCATGCAATACCTCGCCCCTTATACAGGATGCGCCATGGGAGAGGAGTTCAGAGACAACAAGCGCCATGCCCTGGTCATTTATGACGACCTCTGGAAGCACGCTGTGGCCTACCGCCAGGTCTCGCTCCTCCTGAGACGGCCCCCGGGCCGCGAAGCATTCCCAGGCGACATCTTTAACCTCCATTCAAGGCTTTTGGAACGGGCAGCTAAGCTTAATGACGAGCTGGGCGGAGGATCCCTCACCGCCCTTCCCATCGTAGAGACTCAGGCTGGCGACTTTTCGGCTTACATTCCCACGAATGTCATTTCAATCACCGATGGGCAGATCTACCTCGAAGGCGATCTCTTCTATGCCGGGGTCAGACCTGCGGTCTCGGTTGGCCTTTCGGTATCGAGGGTGGGTGGAAACGCTCAGATCAAAGCCATGAAACGGGTTGCTGGAATGCTCCGGCTTGATCTTGCCCAGTATCGGGAGCTGGTAACTTTCGCCAAATTTGGATCCGAGCTCGACAAGGCAACCCAGGCGCAGATCACACGCGGAGAGCGTCTGATCGAGATTTTGAAGCAGCCCCAGTATACCCCTATGAAAGTTGAAGATCAGATCATGATCATCTTCGCGGGAGAAAACGGCTATCTCGATGACCTCCCCGTGGACAAAGTGAAAGATTTTGAGTCAGGCTTCTATCCGTTCATCCGGGACAAGTACCCAATGATCCCCAAGCAAATCCGGGAGAAGAAAGAGCTTACCGATGAGCTTTCCAAACTCCTCCATCAAGCTGTCCAGGAATACAAGAAAAATTTCGCGGCCTTGACCTGATGGGATAGACAAAGATGCTTGGCACGAAAGAGATTAAGCGAAGAATTCGAAGTGTCATCAGTATCCAGCAGATTACCCGGGCGATGCAGATGATCGCCGTGTCCCGTCTCAAAAAGGCGGAGGACCGGCTTCGCTCGGCAAGGCCCTTTGCGGAGAAGATCCAGGAGTTTATGGAAACGCTGGCGCCCTCCCTGACTTCGATTCGCCATCCCCTGCTGATCAAACGTGAGGTCAGGAGCATCGGTCTGGTCCTCATCACATCGGACAAAGGACTCTGCGGAGGGTACAATGCCAATGTCCTCAACCAAGCCAGGCACTTTATCGAAAAACATTCCGACAAGACCGTTCGCCTCATCCTGATCGGCAGGAAGGGATATGACTCCTATCGGAGAAAGTCCTTTCCGATCGATTACACACTCCTCCAGATCTCCAAGGAGATCACTCTTCAGGAGGTGAGAGAGATTACAGGAGTGATCATCAAAGGGTTTGAAGAAGCCCGATACGATGAAGTGGATCTCCTTTATACCCGCTATTATTCGATTGTCAATACAAAGCCGATGACCCTGAAACTATTGCCTCTCGAAAGATCAGAGGTCCTGAAGACAGGTGGAGCCATGATGGGAGAGCCTCTTTTTGAGCCTGAGCCGGAAGAGATCATGGCCCAGTTGCTCCCCAGGTATCTCGAGGCTCAGATTTACAGCGGCCTGGTCGAATCAGTTGCCGCTGAGCAAGGCGCCCGGATGGTTTCAATGAAATCGGCCACGGAGAATGCCGAAGAGATGATATCGAGTCTCACTCTAAGCTACAACAAGGCCAGACAGGCCTCCATTACCAAGGAGCTGCTGGAGGTCACTTCAGGAGCAGAGGCTCTCCGTTTTGCCCAGAAGAAATAGATTCGCCACTTATGAAAAGTTATTGTCGATTGAGCGGATTTAAATCCGAAGCACGAAATCCCTGCCTTCGCCGAAGCGGCTTCGCGCAGGCAGGCGAAATTCGAAACAATCTCAAATGGCCAGATTCCAAATGTTCGAAGCAAACAAAAGTTTAAGAAATTTGAGTTTTGAGAATTCGAATTTGTTTCGGATTTCGATATTCGGATTTCGGATTTTTTTCGACTCCCAAAATCTGTTTGGATCCTTGGCGGGGCCCCGGGTTAGGGATTTGGGGATTGGAGAAAGGACAAGGAGGTAGGACAATTGAAAGTCGGAAAAGTGCTGAGGGTGATCGGTCCGGTGGTGGATGTGGAATTCTTTGCCGAGGAATTGCCTGCCACCTATAATGCGATTCGAATTGATAAACCTGATGGAACAAGTCTTATCCTTGAAGTCGCCCAGTACCTTGGGGAGAATGTGTTGCGCTGTGTGGCGATGTCCTCTACCGATGGCTTGGTCCGGGGAATGGAAGCAATGGACACCGGAGAATCTATCACCATGCCGGTGGGGAGAGAGACTCTGGGAAGAGTCTTCAATCTGCTGGGCGAGACAATCGATAAGCTCGGGGATTGCCCGGCAAAGAAACGTTATCCCATTCACCGGCCTCCTCCTTCTTTTGAGGAACAAGTCCCCTCCACGCAGGTTTTCGAAACCGGACTCAAGGTCATTGATCTCCTTGAGCCTTATGCCAAAGGCGGCAAGGTTGGCCTCTTCGGCGGCGCAGGCGTGGGAAAGACGGTTCTTATCATGGAGCTGATCCGAAACATTGCGACCGAGCATGGAGGTTTTTCCGTCTTTGGGGGTGTGGGAGAAAGGACACGGGAAGGGAACGATCTCTGGCTTGAGATGAAGGGATCAGGGGTTATTGACAAGACGGTTCTTGTCTTCGGCCAGATGAATGAACCTCCCGGCGCGAGGCTCAGGGTCGGCCTATCAGCGCTGACTCAGGCAGAATATTTCCGGGATGAGGAAGGGCAGGACGTCCTCCTCTTTATCGATAATATCTTCCGGTTTACCCAGGCTGGTTCGGAGGTGTCCGCCCTCCTTGGCCGGATGCCCTCTGCCGTAGGTTACCAACCTACCCTTTCGACAGAGATGGGTGAGCTCCAGGAACGAATCACCTCAACCAAAAGAGGCTCCATCACCTCAGTCCAGGCAATCTATGTGCCTGCAGACGACTTGACCGACCCTGCCCCTGCTACAACCTTCTCCCATCTGGACGCAACCACTGTTCTATCCAGACAACTTGCAGAACTGGGGATCTATCCGGCAGTTGACCCATTGGACTCCACTTCGAGAATCCTTGATCCCCGCACTGTGGGAGAGGAACACTATCGCGTCGCCAGAGGGGTGCAGCAGATCCTTCAACGGTATAAAGAGCTTCAGGACATCATCGCTATCCTTGGGATGGAGGAGCTTTCTGAAGAAGACAAATTGATCGTTGCCCGGGCAAGAAGAATCCAGAGGTTCCTATCCCAACCCTTCTTTGTAGCCGAGCAGTTTACCGGCAGTTCCGGAAGATACGTTCCTCTTCCGGATACCATCCAGGGATTCAAGGAGATCATCGAAGGAAAGCACGATGACCTCCCGGAACAGGCCTTCTATATGGTCGGAAAGATCGACGAGGTCGTCGAAAAGGCAAAACGAATCAGAGAAGGCAGCCATTAGCCCCACCCCCCATTTGATAGAGGGGGCGAGGGGGATTTTCATGGCTTGAGGTCGCCCTCCGGGCATGGAGCATCGGTTACATTTGCAATGGAAAAAGACCCTTTTATCCTTGATATCGTAACCCTGAAGAAAATTGTCTTCAGTGAGGAGATCCAGTCTCTGACTGCACCAGGGACCGAAGGTTATTTCGGTATCCTCGCCGGTCATACCCCATTCGTATCGAGCCTCCAGGTCGGGGTTGTGAAGATCACCAAAGCCAATGGAGAGGTATTAACCCTTGCCACGAGCGGCGGATTTCTCATGACGGACGGGAAAAAGGTGATCCTTCTTGCAGATACGGCTGAGCGCCCTGAAGAGATCGATGTGGCCCGGGCC
>DATIGG010000429.1:0-8527 GCA_035454825.1 Thermodesulfobacteriota bacterium
TAAAATATCAATTTGATCGCCGTCTGAGGCCTTGAAGAGCGGTTTACCCATGGCCGTTTCTGCAACTACGAGGTAAATAAACAGCTGATTTGATAAGTCTCTTGACATTACGTACGTTTTTGTGTACGCTTACAATCGAGATGAGCAACATGACTACAATCAAGGCAACAGAGGCCAGAGCTAAGCTTTATAAATTGCTCGATCAGGCTGCGGAATCTCACGAGCCAATCCAGATCACCAGCAAGAGATCGAACGCCGTCTTAATTTCTGAAGAGGACTGGCGGTCCATTCAGGAGACGTTATATCTCCTGTCGATTCCAGGCTTAAGAGAATCCATTCGCAAAGGTCTTAAGATCCCTATTGAAAAATGTAGCGAGAAGCCTGGATGGTAAAGTGGAAGATTGTCTATACCAGGCAGGCTCAGAGGGATGCTCGGAAGATTGCTGCCGCAGGTCTTAGACAGAAGGTCGAAAAGTTACTTAATATCCTGTCTCAGAATCCATTCCAATCCCCTCCCCCTTATGAAAAGTTGGTTGGAGATCTTCTCGGGGCTTATTCACGTCGCATCAATATTCAGCACCGGCTCGTCTATCAGGTGTTGGAAAAGATCAGAACCGTCAAGGTCGTCAGAATGTGGATTCATTACGAGTAGGGGAGAAACCGAGTCGACGTAAACCTATTCATTGTGAGGATCCATAGATGCCTTCATCCTGTGAGGAATATCGTCACCTTCAGCAGTTGCTCGCCTTAAAGAGACGTCTGGCTGAGGAAAAGTTGGATCTGGAGGAGCGAAAGGAGATCGAAAGAATGGTTGAGGAGCTGGAAAAAAAATGTAGAATGTGAAAGTGTTTCTGAAGAAGTTATAAATGGCAGAAGGAGGGAGTCCGTGGAAGAATTCAAAAACGTAACAGTAGTTAAAAAGGCCAACGTTTACTTTGAAGGCAAGGTGACCAGCCGCACGGTCCTGTTTCCGGATGGTTCGAGAAAGACGCTCGGTATTATGCTTCCCGGGGAATACGAGTTTAGTACGGCAAGCAAAGAACTGATGGAAATACTTGCTGGTGACCTGGAAGTTTTTCTGCCCGGAGCGGATCGATGGAAGGCGGTAAAGGAAGGAGGATCGTTTGAAGTTCCAGCCCAGTCGAAATTCAGCCTCAAGGTGAAGAAGATCACAGATTACTGCTGTTCCTATAACGGATGAACTGGCTGTTTGCTGGTCCGGTATTTGGAGCGGTAGGAGACTGAAACATTGATTCTCCTCTTAACTGCAATAGCGTAAAATCAACAGAGCATAGATCTTTGCCGCTTCAATAATTTCATCAATCCGAATCCGTTCATTGGTCTGATGCAGAAGCTTTGGATCGCCGGGACCGATCCAGGCCCCTGGGATTCCATTTCTCATGGTGTGATAGAGGTCCCCTGCAGAGAGGGATCCCAAGAACTGGGGTTCTTTTTTGCAGATTGATTGGATGCTCTCCTCCATAACATGAATAATGGGATGAGATGGATCTATTTCAATGGGATCCCGCTTTTCATAGACCTCAAATTCCGAAACCTCGAATTCCGGGTCCCCTTTTTTGAGATCCTGAATCATTTCTCTCAGTAAGTTCTCATACTGGCCTGCCAGGCCGGGAGCGCACATTCTAAGATCGATGTGGGCGGTACAGGAATCAGGGACCATATTGACCTTCTGGCCTCCTTCGAGGATGCCCAGATTAAGCGTGTCCTTCCCCATCAGAGGATGAGTGAGACGGGGAACTGCGCGGAATCGCTCGATCAGTCGAATCATCTTATCAATCGCATTGATCCCGAGGCCAGGCTCTCCGCCATGCGCCGCTCTTCCCTTTGTGGAGATCCGGCACCAGAGGCGCCCTTTAAAGGATCCTGTGACATTGAGATTGTTAGCCTCACCCAGGACATGGGCAGTTGGTTTGGGCCATCCAATCGATGAGATGCCTTTTTCGATAACGTATTTCATCCCCCAGGAGCCGGCTGTCTCATCATCGACCGTGAAGCCCAGCATGAAAGAGGAAGAGAACGAAACCCGGGAGTCGATCACTGCCTTTGCCGCAAAGACCTGTGCAGCGATGGCGCTTTTCATATCCACGGAGCCCCGGCCCCAGAGCCATCCATCTTGAATCTCAGCTCCAAAGGGATCGTAACTCCATTTCTCCTTATCTCCGGAAGGCACGACGTCTGTATGACCGCTGAGAAGAAGCACCTTCTCATCTGATGCACCCCGCCAGAGACCAAATACATTTTTTTTGCCGGGACTGCCTTCAAGGATATGAACCTCCATACCCAATTGGCTCAAAACCTTCTGGAGATAGGGAGCGATCTCAGAGTAATCTGCCGGAGGATTGATTGTTTGGAATTGGATCAGTCTCCGGGCCAATTCGATCAACCCTTGACGATCAATTTGGTTCAGGATATTCTTTTCCATTGGGCCCCGTCATAATTCTTTCCTAAAGACCATTTTATAGATCTTCCATGCATCTTTCCAGTTCTTTCCTGGCTCGCCTCAGGGCATCGATCACCTTATTTCTTCCCCGCAGAAGTTGCGCCTTGAGAAATCGAAATTCATTACTCGCAGGAGAAAGTTGAGGTAACTGACAAATCGCTTCAAGATCCGGGAAAGAGGGAATCGGAATGGCTGGGTCATGAGAATATCTCCCAAGCCGTGTATAATCAATGGGGATGAGGATTCGACCCAGCTCAAGCAGGCATTGATTGATCTTTCTAAAGGATTCGCGTTTTTTCTCACCTTTTTGATAGGTCTTTTCCATCTCCGAATAAAACTGAGAGAGCGTCTGACAGAGAGCGCGCATCTCTTTTAGAACGGGATTTAGATCAAACAGGTCTTTTCCCGTGGATTGATAGTTCTCGACTAACTTTAAAGAGTCCTCCGCCCATCGCTTAAAGTCGAAGGGGAAAATATGGGCATTGAGCATTCGGAGAACCGAGGTGACATAGATCCTTGTATCCGTCAACAAGACATCAGGGTCGGCCACATCGAGCGTGTCATTTTCAGTATGCCAGACCCAACTATTTCCAGCACATCCTCCTACCGTGTAAAACCCTTTCTCCCTTCTGACGTCTTCGGGAATGGTCGACATGAGCATATACATGGATGTCACGCCGATATGGTTGAAGGAGTAATCCCCAGCCCTCATGGGCCGGATGCCCCGGGCCTTTTTTCCGGTTATGTCTTTAATCACTTTTGTACAGAAGTCATTGACTTCTGTCATCCACATCACCCCGTCATACTCCGTAGCCCAGCGGCATCCCGGGGAATCGATGTTGATCTGGGCAATACAGTTTTCCGCAAGATCGATGGCAAACTGATCGGAGAACCAGGTGGAACCACCGTATCGGCCTGTCGAGTGACCCGGCCACCATGCAACCTTCACACCGCGGGAGAGACGGTCCTTAAATTGATGGAAAACCCGTGCGATCTCAAGGCAGGCCGCGTTTCCGGTCGCATTATCACCCACTCCATAATGCCACACATCATAATGGCCGTGGATGAGAATATACTTTTCAGGTTCCACCCTTCCTTTTATCTCTGCAACAGGCAGAGGACAGTTGGCCCACCGGACAGCAAGCTTTGTCTGAAGCGACACCCTGGGCTCACCGGTCCTGCAGAGTTCGATCAGTTTTTCTCCGTCAGGATGATTAATACTGACAATGGGGTTCCTGGGAATCCGGTGCATGTTCTCCAGTGTGGGCGTGCCCCAAACGGTGCTAAAGTTGGCCTCGTGAATGAGAGAACCTGGATTGATATAGATCTGGCCGATTGCGCCGCGGGATTCGATCTCCCATGCTTTTTGAGGAGCAAACACGCCTTCCGTGAGCACAATCTTTCCCTTCACATCCTGTGTGAGGCCCCTCATTCCTTCCGCAAAGAGGTATTCGGTTTTTTCCCCTGTTTCTGTAGGAACGTAAATAAGATTTCCTTCAACGGGTTTCCCATCTGTGGAATAGGAAAAAGAAGGGGTCTTGCATCGGACCTCAAAGGCAGGGGGAGACAGGACCCGAAGCTTGGCCCATTCAGGGAGACTTAGGTAGAGTTCAGGTTCATAAACCTGATGAGGGATTCCAAAGGATTCGAGCTGACTTGTTATATATCGCGCTGCTTCCCTTTCTCCCCCAGTGCCTGAATCCCGTTTCAAGCGGGAGAAGTACTCCACGAGTTTCCAGGGAACCTCGCAGGAGACCGATTCAATGATTTCCTTTTCAGATGAGCGATCATAGGCTTGAAGTAGCCATTCCATAATGTTCCCTCCCGATTATGAAAATAAAGTGACTGTGCCTGCACGCCGCAGTGCGTTTCGGCACGCTGGCGTGTCCGTGACACGTGTCTGGAATCTAACAGGGTAATCATCCCCAACTTTTTAGGGAAAAAATACTTTTCATTATAGCCCTCAAAATCCAAAAATCAAACGAAATTCTAAACACAATAAACACAACGACATTAATCATGTGCAGCATGTCATTCCGACTTGACTAAGGCTGTCCTAATCATATAAGTTATTGATATGACTTTCCCCAAAGGAAGAAGGTTGATTTCTCGCCCCATAAATGCTGGAACAAAGCATATTCTCACAGAACAACTTCGCCTATTTGCCTTCGATGACTCGCCGTTGCCTGCTCACGACGTATTGATTCATTTTCAACAGGAACTGAGCAAACGGGAAATATTGGCCGCTCTTCTGGAAGGTGAGCTGAATTTTCATGGCGAGGATAGCGGTTATGCATCACATGATCTCCATTCATTTGCTGCAAAATTTCCTCCCCAGTTACCGCGTGTTTTTATACGTGGGTTGACCGACCCTGGCGACATTGTTCTTGACCCAATGATGGGGTCAGGAACCACCCTCGTCGAGGCCTTGCTGGAGGGGCGACAAGGGATCGGCCTCGATATTGATCCGTTAGCGCTACGTTTAGGCCGCGCAAAAACAACGACGATTGATACACATCGTCTTCGAGATGCTGGCCAGAAAGTCCTTACGAAAGCGAATCATTTGCTGCTGGAGAAGAAAAGCGTCGACCAGAGTCTTTCTCAATTTTTTGATGATCAAACAAGGGCTTTCTTGGATTACTGGTTTTTACCCGATACTCAGCGTGAACTTATGGCTTTAATCCTTGCTATTAAGGATATCCAGGATGAACCCTCCCGCCATTTTCTTGATCTGACATTCTCGTCAATTATCATCACAAAGTCCGGAGGTGTTTCAAGAGCTCGTGATTTGGCGCATAGCCGGCCGCATCTCGATAATACGAAACTTTCTAAGAATGCATTAGAACAGTTCTCACTTCGCTTACGCAAGAATCTCAATAGCATTGAGGAACTAAACTTGAATGGTTTAGCAGGAACCATCATTGCAGGGGATGCCCGTTCTATGCCCCTCGCAGATGGGATCATAGACCTTATCGTCACCTCGCCCCCATATGCCAATGCGATCGATTATATGCGAGCACACAAATTTTCGCTGGTATGGTTTGGAAAGTCTATATCCGACCTATCAAAATTGCGTGCCGGGTATATTGGTTCTGAACGCACCGGGCAGATACACGATAGCAATCTGCCAGACCGACCCCAAAGGGTTCTTCAGGTATTGCAGAAATGCGATCAGAAGAAGGCAGCCATTCTGCAAAAATACCTCGTTGAAATGAAGACCATCCTGTCCGAAATGTTACGTATCCTTCGAAGAAACTCGGCTGCAATCGTTGTGGTAGGTACATCCATCATGCGCGGCATCGATATTCAAACGCATTATTGTCTGGCTGATATCGCCGCAGAATTGGGTTTCGATGTAGTCGGAGTAAAGCAACGTATTTTGGATCGGAATAAACGAATGATGCCTGCCCGCTTTGGCCGGAAGGCCGACTCCATGATAGAACAGCGGATGCACGAGGAATACATTATTGGCCTTCTGAAACCGGAATCTTCGAAAATCGGATAAGGCATTCCGTTTTTGACCAGGGAGGAGACTTTACGACGATCGCATCCCTCCGCAGCGCTTATCATCGGAATCTCTGCAAAAAGATCCTATTTGTTAAAAAGGGAATTCCGAATATTGCAGACAGTGGTAGCAAGGCAAGTGTAGCAATTGCGACAGAGATCATAGGCCGCCTCCACCATCCTCTTGCCAAGAAAGCTCCGCCTGGTCAAACTGCGGGAGTTCTTTTTGAACAGGTCACAAGGGATTTCTTGAGAGACTCATTCGATCTCTTACACCACCTTCGTCCTGGCAAATGGCTGTTTGATGTTAACAGGAGCATTTCACAGTTTGAACAATATGAACACGTTGCCAATTTGCAACGCACGCTGCGAGAGAAGCCAGAATTGGCAGCCGCTCTGGGAGGAGATTATCTTGTCACACCTGATATCACCGTCGGAAGGTATCCTATGCCAGATGATGAAATTAATCGTACGATTAAAATTGTAAGTGAAACAGAACCGATCTGTCGATTTACTCCACTGCGATCATTAAACCGGTCTGGGTCCTCTTTAATTTTACACTCGAGCATTTCCTGCAAATGGACCGTGCGAAGCGACAGAGCACAGAACATCCGTACTGAAGCATTGAACTTGATCCGGAATCGCAAAGGAAACACTCCCCATATTATGGCGGTAACAGCCGAACCATTACCGACAAGACTGGCTTCATTGGCTTTAGGAACAGGAGACCTTGATTGCGTGTATCATTTTGCTCTTCCAGAACTGCGTGAAGCGGTCGAAAAGGTTGGGGGTGAAGATCAGTTAGAAATGTTGTTAGGGATGGTCGATGGAAGACGCCTCCGAGATATTAGCGATTTACCCTTTGATTTAGCAATATGATCCTGGTCGTGAGCCAGCGTTTCTTATACCGAGCGTTTCCTTTTCCCTTTTTCTCTTTTTCTTGACCCCTTTCTATTCTTAGATTCAGAGGAGGCTTGAACGACAATGACCCACGAAGACGCTGGAAAGTACGCTTTGAAGCATCCACCAGGTATCAGACCGAACGAACAGATTGCAAAGGCGATCCGGGAGAAATCTCCTGGCGGCGAACTCGCCTGTGGAATGGGCGAAAAGATTTCGAAAGAGCTCAAGGTCGATATCTCAGAGGTGGGTATTACCGCCGACCTACTGGAGATAAAGATCAAGAAATGCCAGCTCGGCCTATTTGGCTGGGGGAAGAAACCGAACCATGGTAAGGATATCCATGCGGCGGATTCGGTCTCGGTCGAGATGAAAAGCACCCTTGAGGAGGTGGCCGAGAACGGCGTGGTTACCTGTGCTCGGCTTTGGGTAATCGCCGATCGGCTCGGCGCGGAACGAAAGGTGGTCTCTGCCGCCTGCGACGCTTTAAGACTCAAGATTCGAGTGTGTCAGCTCGGCGCCTTCTAAGTCTGAGAATTGAACAACGGGGGTAGGTCTCCATTCTTGGCGATTCATCTTTGCGCGCCCGCGGTGCCCCAAATTAAAAAACCCGGGCCGGTGGCAACGGTCCCCTGATTGCCCAACAGATCGTCAAGAGATTCCTGGACGTTCATTGTGAAGAAGATTTGACTTTCAGGACATTTAGCGGCATATGAATCTCAATACGCCCGCAGAATACGCTCACTGTAAATCGACAGAAAGAACAAAACCTATGAACCATTCAGAGACTCTCGGGATGTCCGTCAATTTTGAGGTCGTACAGATAAAAAAGGGGAACACAGCGAACACCATCGCATCAGTACCGACAGAAGTACCGCTCACGATTGTGGCGAATAATGAAGAGATTGCCACGCTCTCAGGCAGTCCTGATCATCTGCGTGAATTCGTTTACGGATTCCTATTTACCGCCGGTTTCATTCAAGAGGCCCATGATGTCCAATCTTTCTTTTGGGACGAGACAAAATGGCGGATCGAAGTGAAACTGAACAATCCGCCGGAACCTAACCTCTTTACAAAACGGCTCTATACGTCGGGGTGCGGAAGAGGCGTTATGTTCTCCAGTGTGCTTGAACTGGCCCTACGAAGACCTCTTACAGATGAATTTACAATTGACAGCGATGTTATTCTTGGACTTATGCGATGGCTGCAAACCTCATCACAACTTTATCGAAGCACAAGAGGAATCCATACCGCTGCATTAAGCAAAGGAGGAACACCGCCGGAAATAGCCTGTGACGACATTGGCAGACACAATGCAGTTGACAAAGTCATAGGTTCTGCCCTCATTACAGGAGTTGATTTCAAAATGTCGGTCTTGCTGTGTTCAGGACGCATTTCATCGGATATTCTTTTTAAGGCTAAACGGTGCGAGATTCCTGTGACGGTTTCCCTCAGTGCACCAACGCATCAGGCAGTCCTGCTCGCGCGCGATATGCATATGACGCTGGTTGGTTTTGCACGAGGATTGTCGTTCACTATATTTTCACACTCGGAAAGAATTATTCTATGATTTCTTTTAACGAAGCGGTCAGCACTGACGCAAATTAATTATCCACAAGTAAGGAAAATAAAGGTTTTTAACTAGTACAAAATAAAAATGTC
>DATIGG010000430.1:0-5939 GCA_035454825.1 Thermodesulfobacteriota bacterium
TATTGGAAGATCATCGGAACCAGAGTCGACAGAACGAAGGTAGAGAGCAACCCCCTTTCGTTTCAGATCAGTCCACCTGAAGCAGTTCAAGACCCTGTCATATCCCCCACTGACTGGTCGCTCCCGACTCTGACCTGGAAAACCAGCTGCCATTCCAAGTTCACCGTCTGGTTCGGGGCGGATGCCAACTTCACAAAGAAGAAGAAATTCTCCTTCACCAGGACTGTCCCAACAGAAGTGGGAGTCTTTACCTACCCGCTTACATCGAAGGATTGGGATGCCATCAGGAAGCTCGTCAGTCACCGGAGCGGAGCAAGGGTCTACTGGTTCGTGGAAGCGTGGGACGGGTTGAAGAGGCGGAGTGTTACAGATCTAATGAGCTTTACGCTCGACTTTTCCACGGACAATTTGCCTCCGTCAGAAATCCTGGATATCTCTCCTCTGAAAACGGTCGCAGGTTACTGCTATCTTGAATCCTTCTCCATGCAAATCAAGTATGTTGATGACTCGGTCACGACAGAGGAGGTTTTTGCCTTTGCGGGGATGGGAGCAACTTTAACCTACAGCTCTTTCTCGAAAGCCTTCTTGCCCTTTCCGGGAAACGATTGGACCATGATGGTACACACGAGAGCGATCGACAACTACGGCGCGCATTTCATCGTCGGCCATGACGCGGGCGGGGATGATGGCGACTACCTCAAGGGAGGAGCCGTTTCCAGGGTGACTTATTCCGGTCATGATGAGGCGCTACACTATTTGAAAGCACTCATCCACTCGGGCCGTCCTGTCCAGGTGCACATGGACCTTTACTACCTTCCGAGCCTATTAAAATACCAATTCAATACGGCCACCAAACCAGGAGCCAGTCATTTTATCCTTGTAAATGGGTATGATGAGAATTCTATTTTTGTCACTGAAACGTATCTTGGGGAACAAGGCAAAAACCAGTTCAAAAATGTCAGAATCCCCGTCGAAGAATTCATGGAGGCGTGGTGGGCAGGGGGGGTACCGCCGCTAACCGGGTTTTGGGGGACAACAGGTCCCTACTGGATGGTTTTTCTGGTTGAGACGGAACGTAACCAACTGAACAAGGCCTCCGTGGTGGAGATTCTGAACATGCAGAGGGAATTGTCTGCTGGGAACGAATCGACGATTGCGCGGCATGTCAATTCGGATTTCTCCAATACCCCATGGAGAGGCATAGCCGTTATGAAAGAGCTCTTTGCAGATTATCTGGAAGGGAATGGATATCCCGCCGCAGCATCTGCCTACAGGCAACTCGCCGGAGAATACCGAAGCTGTGAGGGAATAAGTCTTGACTCAAAGCGGCAGAGGTTGATCGACGTGATCGGGCCCGGAGAGACCTATGCCCAAACGCTGTATTAAAGATACCTCCCTGTTCAAAAGGTTTCTATTTTAGAACCATACATGCCGACAATCCTTCTCTTCGATGGAAGAAAGTCTTGGCAAGATACTCTCGGTTTTGAAGGCCCCAAAAACCCCCACTGTGGAACAAGAAAGGTCCTGGGAGACTCTAGGTTAACATCCTGCAGAATATACAACCCTCAAGTCTCTTCGATATGATGGTCACCCCAAAATTCCTTGGTTGGCATTACTTGATCATATCTAAAAATGCTGTCCAGTTTTGTGAAAAGTGTGTTGAAAAGAGTCGTTCTTTTAATCACGGCCCGAACAGCAGCGTGGATCATCCCCGGAGCTTTATTAAAAGGACATGTCCGGATACAGATGCTGCAGTCCATCCGGTTCTTTGCCCAAAATGAAAAACACTTTTCGGCATCAACATACCACTTCAGAATCCCAGATTGATTGGAGATATTGGCACCCTCTGTAGTCATCTCGCCATCGGGAATAGCCTGAGAGGGACAATGGGTAGCGCACTTTCGACAGGCTTTGCAAAACTCTAGAGCCCCAAAACCACGATAAGAATCGACTTGGAGAGGAAGATTGGTAAATATCTTGCAAAGACGCACGCGGGGTCCATATTTTTCTGTGATGAGAAGCCCCATTCGGCTTCCTTCTCCCAGACCCGCCGCCATCGCTAATGGAATGCTCAGGGCCGTATCGTTTCCACAGGGAATAGCTCGATAGCCAAGCCCCCTAATGAAGACTGCTAGAAGATTAGCCACAAAAGCCATCAAGGAGTATCCCAATCCCGTGGCAGCTCCCGAAATCCCGCTCGGCGAGGAGTGGATGGCTTCATAGTCCATTGGAATTACCATGACGATTGCAGTATGGGAGTCCTCGGGAATATTAATCGGATAATGTTCCCGGGTGAGCAAATTGAACTCATGAGAGTAAACCCAGTTGGGATGAACTCTGCAGATACCTACCTCCCCTGCACCAAGGAATCGGGCCACTTTCTTCACGATATGACTCATCTCTTCAGGAGATTCCTTGACCTGATCTCCGGTTTCAACATATCGTTTAATCCTGTCCCCTACTCCGTCCCATGTATAGAGTCCAGAATTGCTGCGGCTGTTTCCAAATCCAAAACCCCACTCCAAATTCCAGGTTGCGTTGCGAAAGGCATAGTCCAATTTCCGGTATCCAATCTTTTGTTGATATACAATCTCCTCATAAAACCTTTTTCGATAGGGTTGCATCTTTTCGTCCCAAATGCTTCTCTTGAACATCTCATTTTTTTGATCGAAACGAGAAGATGGAACTGGGAAGGATAGGTTGGACTCATGCAGCGCTTTTGGTAGTTCCATGCGGGGCTCCATTCAAATGAGATCAAAACCAATTCTAACCAATTTCATAGCAGCCCTTCCACATCCTGAAGGGATATCCCCTATTATAACACTGTTCAATTTTCCTTGAAGAAATAAGGGAATCTCTAATAATCTAAATTTCGAGGCTCAGTATCTCGTTAAATTGTAAATTCGAAAAGTGTTAAGCAGAAATAATTCTGACCATTCTTCTTGGTCCAGCGGGCATCGGTATCCTTCTGGCGTTTCTTCTGATCGCTCCAATCCTCCGGGATCTGTCCCGCCTTGATTTGTCGGTTTTCTTCCCGGCTATTGCGCTGCCGGGGAGCCTCCACAATGCTGGCGTCGATAATTTGCCCTCTCCGAGCAGAAAATCCTTTTTCTTCCAGAAATTCATCAAATTCCTTAAACAGCCGCTTGATCACCCCGGCCTCTGTCAACTGCTCCCGGAACAACCAGATCGTTTTCTCATCCGGGACCGCATCTCCCAGGGAGAGACCCAGAAACCTCATGAAGGACAACCGGTGCCGAATCTGAAATTCGATCCTCTCGTCCGAAAGGTTATACAGCGATTGGAGAACAAGCACCTTGAACATCAGCACAACGTCAAAGGGTTTTCTCCCGGCATTGGATTTGCGCTCTTTGTCCCGTACGGCTTCCAGGTCCGGTCGAAAGCGCTCCCAGTCCACTAGTTTCTTGAGTTTCGGCAGCGGATCTCCACCTGCGTCCAGTTGTCGAAAGCGAATTTGCCAATCCAAAAGTCCGGTCTGCATCATGATTGATCCCTCTGCGTTAATTTCGGTGCCAGACCATAACACACCGGTAGTTAGATTGGTATATTCTTCGTAGCAAAAAATTGCTAATTTTTAGAGGAACCCATAAGTTACTTGGGTGAGGCATTGAGTACCTCACCCCCTTCTATCTTTCAATGGTATTCCACGTAACGTTAGAATATCATAAGCATATCTACCTTTTTCCATCCCTCACCGTGGGTTTTCGAAGTGGCAAGATACTCTCGGTTTCAGGGTCCAAAATCACCTCCAATATATCGACGGTCATCTCGCTGCTTCCTTCCTTAAGTCTTTAGAAACTGAATTTGGGCAGATATCGTAGACTTCAACCCGAGAAATGAATAAGCGAAGAATGGTTTTCTTGGGATTCCCTCTTTGGTGGCAGGACAAACATGCAGGCGAACGCATATAGGATCTATAACCTTTATTTTAACGTTGGCAACATATTTCGGAACATCTTGCATTGCCGACATATTTTCATTTTCTCCTGCCAGCTTTTTTGCACCGCGCCCTGACAGACCGTCCCATTAATAAACCAACAAAGATGCCCGGCTTGAAATTCCCATGCGGGGCAATTTCGCCTAATCTCCATGGGACACTTCAGTACCACCCAACACGGTCTGTCCTTCTTAGGAAGTAACTTTTTCAAGGCCAGAAGAAAGAGGACCTGACGTTCAGCATGGACTGGGATGTTCCTCCAACCCTGTTCAAAGCTCTGTATCGCTTTAAGAGAAACACCCAATAACTGTGCCAGCTGGCTTTGCGTTTTTCCAAGATATTGACGAGCCGTTGAAAACTCTTTTTTCCCCACTGAAAACACTCCTTTCCCTTCTTCATTAATCGTACCACAATGTAGGCACGTGTAAAGGATTCTCTTCTTTGTAAAACCATTATCCAGCACCCTATAAAAGATACTTTTCACAACCTCATTTTCTTATTGACATAGACAAATATTAGGGTTAATTAAAACTATACCACAATGTGGTGCTCTCCTGGCAAGGTCGAACCCACCTCGGTTTCATAGAGCTTTGAGCGCATCGTACGTTCGGCAGGCACAGCTTCTCATGGGTCTGCAAGGAAGGGTCCCTAACACACTGGAAACAACTTTAGCAGTGTCCACAAGTTAACTCCCAACCCAACGCTTAACCTGGTCGTAAGGTAATCCCACAACTCACCCGTAAGTCTAAGGAGAAAACTATGTTCAAGGAAGTTTTGGTTTGCACCGCGTTTGTCATGATGGCGATGGTCAATCCTGTCATTGCGCAGCAATCTGCACCGACGTCCGAGAAAGCAAAACAGATCGAAGTGCTGGTCAACAAGGCTGCGGCGCTAATCGAGAGCAAAGGGAAGGCAGCCTTCGAAGAGTTCAGAAAGAAGGACTCCCAATGGTTCAGCGGCGACACATACTTGTTCGTCTACGATTTGAAGTCGAACGTATTGTTCAATGCCGCTTTTCCAGCGCGCGAAGGGACCAACACCACCGGTCAGAAAGATGCCAACGGCAAGTTATTTCATCACGACTTTATTCAGATGGCTGAATCCAGGGGATCGGGATGGGTCGACTACATGTTCCCGAAACCAGGGCAGACCCAACCGTCGCAGAAATGGGCCTACGTGAAGGCGGTTAAGGTGGATGGAGTCCCGAGCTTAGTCGCTTCGGGCTTCTATCCCGAATAGCCCCTGGAAGGGGCCATGGCGTCTTGCGGAAAAACGTATTGGGGTCTATCGGCCATTCCAATCTCTTAAGGAACAGACCTATACGAATTGGGAATGGATGCTTCACCACCAACCTTTGTTTCTACCGCGCAGCGGTTTAATTCTACAGGTGGAAATCCTCAATAATGAATGGCAAGGGTCGGTCTGACATTGCCTGTCAGATTTAGTACCGTTCGGGGCAACTAATCAACCACCCGCCAAAGATACCAGCTCGCCACGGTCCTGTATGGCCTCCACGGTTCGCTAATCAATATCATTTCATCCGCTGAGGGCATCTGCTGGAGATTATAAGCCAACCTGAACGCCCTCCTGAGGCCTGCTTCATTAACCGATAGAACATCTGGTTTTCCGAGTCCAAAGATAAGAAACATCTCCGCTGTCCACCTTCCAACCCCCGATAGGGTTACAAGTTTCGAGATAACCTCTTCCTCATCCCATCCTCCCAAAGAGCTAAACTCAAGCTCTCCATTCCTGACTGCCAGAGTCAATTTCCGGATGTAGTCCCTTTTGGGTCGTGATAACCCTGCGGTCTTGTAATTCTTGGGAGACATTTTTAGGATACCTTCGGGAGTAAAGTGATTGCCCCCCAGCAAGTCGAACACCCTGCCCTTTATTGCTCTTGCTGCGCTGGCCGAAATCTGTTGACTGATGATGGAGGACACAGTTCGCCATATTTCTCCAGTGCGTGAGAGGAATGCTTGCC
>DATIGG010000431.1:0-3446 GCA_035454825.1 Thermodesulfobacteriota bacterium
AGCAACAAGAGGATGGTTGCTCCAGGCTTGTTAAAATATCGGACGAGGTTTCTCGAGAAAATCTCTCCGATGAATCCTCCCACCAGCAGATCCTGCTGGTAGATCGAAAGGGGCTTCAACCATAAACCCAGGAAAGCAGAAGTGCTGATGAGGATGACCAGCCAACCTCCCCATTTTAAGGGAAGATATTTCCACTCCCATCGGAAAATGAAATTGAAGGCAAACACGCCGATCACAAACGGTATGAGAAAGCAGGGGAATCCAAACCCCTGAAAAAGAAGGCTGGAAATATAGGCGCCCACAATCCCCATCCAGTTATGAATGCCTTTGATTCTTGATGAGGCATAGGAAAAGAAAGAAGGGTCCAAAGGAGAATAAGAAATCAAAGTCAAGAAGAGAAAGAAACTCAAGGCAACGAGCAGAATTCCCGCGATCTCATATTTCAATCTTTCCTTGAAAGCAGCTTCCATCCGTTATACCTTTGATTCACCTAAAAAAACCCATAGCGCATAGAGCATAGCGCTTTGAAGTACAAGTGTCAGTGTCTGTGGCACTGTTTCGTCTCAGGAAAGGGTGGTCGATACCTTTTCTCCGAACTCCGAACTCATTACTCCGAACTTCTTCAAATCATGGAGACGAGCTTAAAATTGCTTGAGATGGCCTTACTCACTTCTTCCATCAGGGGCGTCCGATCCTTCATGGAACAGTGCTCTGTCTCAATGGGCTGGCCGATTCGCACACGAATCTCACCCGGGTTAAGAGTTAACTTATCCTTGGGCATGATTTCCCGGCTCCCGGCAATTGCCATTGGAACGATGGGGACTTTTGACTTAATGGCCAGGGTGAACCCCCCTTTCTTGAAGGGCTGAATAGAACCATCCGCACTTCTTGTACCCTCCGGAAAGATGACCACGGACATTCCCTCTCGAATCTTCTGGGCTGCTTTGTTCATGGCTTTAACCGTTTCCCGGGTTCCCTCTCGATCGATGCTGATATAGCCAGCAGCGGTCATGGCCCATCCTATCACCGGGATCGAAAAAAGCTCCTTCTTCGCCAGCCACTTGAACTGAAAAGGGAGATAGCCAAGGAAGGCAAAGATATCATAACTTCCCTGGTGATTCGACATAAAAATGTAAGGACTTTCTTCATGGACATACTCCAACCCTTCGACCTCTATGCGGACGCCATTGACAAGAAGAGCCGTCTTTCCCCAGAGTCTTGCAAAGCGATGACCGAGCCTCCCCGTGGGATCAAAGAGATAGGCGATGAGGGTCAAAGACCCGAAAATGAATCCGGACAGGGCAATGCAGGACCAAACAAAAATCGTACGAATCATAGCTTAGACGCTTCGCTTCCAAAAGGAATGGAATAATGGAATATTGGAACAATGAAATGATGGCGGAGAAGAGCATCCGATTTTTAAGCCGCCTGAAATATTATCCCAATTTTCCAGCATTCCAACATTCCACTTTTCCAGAGGCTTGTTAGATTTTTTTCTCCAACTCTGTAAGGATTTCTTTCACTTCCTCCTTAATCTTCTCGTCGATATCATAGGGGGATCGACCCTCCCGGTCGGCTTGAAGAACCCTGGGATTGTAACTCATGTGTCCCAAAATGGGAAAATCAGAGAGATTCTCCTCGATGATCTTTCTGTCCTCGTCTGAACCGACCTTGTTTCCAACGATCATGATCTTCTTAATCTTTAGATCCTCCCCCAATTTCTTGATCTGCTTGGCTGTACCGATCGATCGCTGCCCGGGTTCCACCACGATGATGAGGGCATCGACATACCCCGTGCTCCCTCTTCCCAGGTGTTCCAATCCCGCCTCCATATCGATGATGAGCGCCTCCTCCCGTTGGACCAGAAGATGGCGAACCAGGTTTTTAAGAAGGACGTTTTCCGCACAGAAACAGCCCCCGCCTCCCTGCGGGATGCAGCCCAGGAGAAGAAGCTTCACCCCTTCGTGGATCACCCCCATGTCGTCGGGAAGGTCATCCACTTTGGGATTGAGCTTGAACATTGTCCCGTAGCTTCCCTTCTTCGAACCGGTCCTCTCTTCAATCAATGAGGTCATCGAAGCAATTGGAGAGAGCTTGGTTAATGCCTCCTTGGAAAGACCAATGGCCGAGGCCAGGTTTGAGTCCGGGTCCGCATCGATGGCAAGAACCTTCCTTCCCCGGCTGGCCAGGATCCGCGCCATCACTCCGGCCAGAGTCGTCTTTCCCACTCCGCCTTTACCGGAAATCGCAATCTTCATAATCAATTTATCTCCTGAACGTTAGAAACTTTTTAATCATAATCTAAAAAGTGATAAAATGTCCATGTGTAGACGGATCAAGGGTGACAGAGAAAGAAACCCCAGGGAAGAGAAACATTAGACTGTCAGGACGGGTTAAGCTGCAGGGTCTCAAGAAGGCAGATTTCTCATTTTCGCTCTTAAATAAGGGATGAGGAAGGGCACGACCGCTGCCACCAGGATGACGAACCACAGGACAGTGCAGATAGGCGAATCCCAGAGCCCGCTCAGATTGCCCCGAGAAATAATCATTGTTTGCCGGAGCGACCTCTCCATGACAGGGCCAAGGACCAGCCCCACAACCAACGGTGCCGGTTCGTAATCGTATTTACGCATCGTATAGCCCACGACTCCAGCTCCCAGCATCACCCAAACATCAAAAAGAGTACCATTGTCGCCATAAGCGCCAATCACACATAAAACCAATACGGTCGGCATCAGATATCTGGGAGCAATCCTGACAAGCTTTGCAAAAAAACCCACCAGGGGCAGATTCAGAATTAGCAGCATCATATTCCCGAGATAAAAACTTCCAATGACTCCCCAAAAGACATCCGGCCGATCACGCAAAAGGAAGGGGCCAGGGGTGATACCGTGAAGGAGCATCCCTCCCAGCAAGACAGCCGTGGCCGGGGTAAAAGGCAATCCCAGGGAGAGCAGAGGGATCATGGCTCCGCCTGCAGCGGCATTATTGGCCGATTCAGGACCAGCCACCCCTTCGATGGCACCCTTTCCAAACTCATCCCGATGTTTGGAAATCCGTCGCTCTAAGCCATAGGATGCAAAGGATGCCATGGTAGCTGCAGGCCCTGGCAGGAGGCCGATCAGGAACCCTAACACCGAACCGCGCGCGACGGGTGCTAAAGAACGTCTGATCTCTTCCCGATTGGGATAAAGTTCGCGAAATCTTACGGGCAAGAGCTCGGCCGGCTCCTCCCCTGCGGTCATAACTGAAAGAACCTCTGCCACTCCAAACAGCCCGGTTGTAAGGGCAATAAAACTTACCCCCCCCTGGGCGGACTCCAAGCCGAAAGAAAAACGCTCCATTCCTCCCACAGGGTCCATTCCAACAGCGGAAAGCATTAAGCCAATCATCATCATGATCAAAGATTTAATACGGGACTTACCGGTCAGATTGGAGAGGAGGAC
>DATIGG010000432.1:0-2890 GCA_035454825.1 Thermodesulfobacteriota bacterium
TTTAGCTCTTGCTCCTGAACGGGTTGTGTATACTTCTTAAAGAAAAGATCTCCTCCGTCTAAGAGGAGGACCTCTTTTTTACTCTCCCGAATTTCATTCACCCAACTTCCTCGTCTGGCAAGGCCGCCGACCCTGTTTTTCTGCCCTCAGGTGGGACAGGGTTCGATCTCACCGTTAAAATTGTTGCTATAGAGGAGCGTTAGGGTTTTGGATGCTCTTTGGGCGTGAAGGGGATAGGCCTGGAAAACCCAAAGAACCCCTAAACCTAAGAGGGTGGTGAAAAACCATCTCGCTTTCATCCGGCACACCTCAGAAAATGAATAAGATAAAAACACTTATACCTTATTTATTCTTTGAAAACAAGAACAAGACAGCCACTGCAATTCAGACACTGGACTTCAGACATTGGACGCCAGACTATGTAATCTCTGACCATGTTTTCCCTCTTCAGTCCAATGTCTGAGGTCTAAGGTCTTACTGTCTGAATCATAGCGAGTTAGAATCATGAATTGACTATTCCCATTGAATCTGGTAGGTATTGAATAGGAAGACAGAAGATTAAGATGAAAGAAAAAGTTAAAGAGAAAGAAAAGTTGCAGAGGGTCCTGGGAGATCTGAGGGCTAAGGGGAAGCGGATCGTTTTTACCAATGGTTGTTTCGACCTTCTTCACGTTGGCCATCTTCGTTATCTCGAAAAGGCGAAGGCCCTGGGGGACCTCCTGGTCGTGGGGGTCAATAGCGATTCGTCGGTTCAAAAGTTGAAAGGTCCTGAGCGGCCCATCCTCCCTCTGGCAGAGAGGATGGAAATCCTTTCAGGCTTTGAGTGTGTCGATTACGTTATCTCTTTCGAGGAATCGACTCCGCTCGAACTTATCTCGTTCTTAAAACCAACCTTCCTTGTCAAGGGAGGCGACTGGACCAAGGAAACGACTGTTGGAAGGGAGGTAGTTGAGGGTTTGGGGGGTGAGGTGGTGATCCTTCCCTTTCTTGAAGGAAACTCTACCACGAACATCATTCAAACCATTCTAAAGCGCTATGCAAAAAGAGCTTGAAAAAGATCTGTTTTCCCTTCCTGATAACCTTCCCCTTCTTCCTGTAAAAGACATCGTTGTCTTTCCTTACATGGTCCTTCCGCTCTTTATCTCCCGGGAAAAGTCGATCAAATCTCTGGAAGCCGCGCTCTCCAAAGATCGCCTCATCTTTTTAGTAGCCCAAAGGGATATTGCTGAGGAAGACCCATCCCCTGAAGATCTCTATCAGGTAGGGACGGTTGCCCTCGTGATGAGAATGCTCAAGCTTCCAGATGAGAAGATAAAGATTCTTGTCCAGGGACTTTCCAAGGCCTCCATCAAAGAGATCCCCCAGACCACGCCTTACTATTTGGTGAAAGTGGAGAATATCAAGGATCCCTTTGTCACTGAAATTACCCTCGAGACCGAAGCCTTGATGAGGAATATTAAAGAACAGCTGGAGAGGATTGTCTCCTACGGAAAGCTTCTCTCTGCGGATCTCATGTTCGTCCTCGAAAGCGTCGATGATCCTGGGCGATTGGCAGATCTGGTCGCCTCCAACCTCGACCTTACGGTAGAGAAGGCCCAGGAGATCCTGGAGGTCCTCGATCCCATTGAGCGGCTGAAGACCCTGAGTGAAGTCCTTGGGAAAGAGGTTCAAGTCCTGACCATGCAGGCAAAGATTCAGTCTCAGGCCAGAGATGAGATGACCCGGACGCAGCGGGAATACTTTCTCCGGGAGCAGATGAGGGCCATCCGGAGCGAATTGGGCGAAGAGGATGAGCGGGCCAAGGAATTCAGAGATCTCAAGCGTAAGATCAAGAAGGCTAAAATGCCCCCAGAAGTTGAAAAGGAGGCTCTGCGGGAGCTGGAACGGCTGGAGCAGATGCATCCGGATGCTGCAGAAGCCTCCATGGTTCGAACTTATATCGACTGGCTGATCGATATGCCCTGGTCAAAATCAACAAAGGATAACCTTGACCTCAAAAAGGCAAAACAGGTCCTGGATGAAGATCATTACGATTTAGAAAAGGTGAAAGAACGGATTTTAGAATATCTGAGTGTCCATAAATTGAAGAAAAGAATGAAGGGACCCATCCTCTGTTTTATTGGCCCTCCAGGAGTCGGTAAGACCTCCCTCGGAAAATCGATTGCACGGGCCCTCGAAAGAAAATTTGTCAGAATTTCCTTAGGGGGGATACGGGATGAAGCCGAGATCCGGGGCCACCGGAGGACTTATGTCGGCGCCATGCCAGGGCGGATCATCCAATCGATCAAACAGGCAGGAAGCAACAATCCTGTTTTCATGATGGATGAGGTGGATAAGATCGGGATCGACTTCCGGGGAGATCCAGCCTCTGCCCTTTTAGAAGCTCTTGACCCAGAGCAGAATAATGCCTTCAGCGATCATTATCTCAACCTTCCTTTCGATCTCTCCCAGGTGATGTTCATTACCACAGGGAATATTACCGATCCAATCCCCTCTGCCCTTAAAGACCGAATGGAGATCATCAATATTCCTGGATACACCGAGATGGAAAAGTTGAAGATTGCGAAGACTTATCTTATCCCCCGGCAGATGGAGGAGAATGGGATCGGTCGAAAGATCCTTGAGATCTCAGACAAGGCCATTCTTCAAATGATCTCCCAGTACACACAGGAGGCAGGGCTTCGAAATCTGGAGAGGGAATTAGCCTCCATCTGTCGAAAGGTGGCCCGGAAGGTCGCGGAGGGAAAGAAGGAGAAGACGAAGATCAATGTCAAAAACCTTCACCAGTTCCTGGGACCTCCTTCGATCTTGCCCGACGAAGAGATGGAACGGAACGAAGTCGGGGTAGCCACAGGCCTGGCCTGGACAGAGACGGGTGGTGAAATTCTCC
>DATIGG010000433.1:0-3959 GCA_035454825.1 Thermodesulfobacteriota bacterium
CTAACAGGTTCATGATTTGCCTCCTTTTTTATGTAGTTGCAAACCAACCTCTTCCGCTCCGTGAAAGGAAGAGCCTTTTTTAAAGCAGAATCGCCTCACAACCGATCCGCATTGAAGGTATCGCAGGCCTGGAGATTGCCGAGCTCAATTCCAAGCTTGAACCAACGCACCCGCTGGGCTGCACTCCCATGGGTAAAAGCGTCTGGGACCACATGCCCCTGTGTCTTCCGCTGGATCCGATCATCCCCGATCGCGCTGGCAGCGTTGAGTGCTTCTTCGAGGTCTCCGGCCTCAAGGATCTGACGGCTCTTATCAGCCTGGTTGGCCCAAACCCCTGCAAGGCAGTCAGCCTGGAGTTCCATCCTCATCGATAATTTGTTTCTTTCGGAAGGGCTGACCCGGGCCTGGAGTTCATTCACCTTCCTGGAAATGCCCAGAAGGGTCTGTACGTGATGGCCCACCTCATGGGCAATGACGTAGGCCTGGGCAAAATCCCCAGAAGCGCCAAACCGCGTCCTCAGGTCTTCAAAGAAACTTAGATCGAGGTAGATCTTTTGATCGGACGGACAATAAAAGGGTCCCACTGCCGAACCCGCTATTCCGCACGCCGACTCAACAGCCCTTGAGAAAAGAACCAGTGTTGGGGCTTGATAGGTTCGCCCCATCTTTCGGAAGGCCCCATGCCAGACGTCTTCGGTCTCGGCCAGAACCACAGCGGCAAAGTCGCGTAAATCGTCTTTTTCGGCCCGACGGCTGCCTGGCTGAACAGAAACCGAGGGAGTCTGTATGTCCGGTCCTCCCTGCAATAGGACAGTCGGATCGATGCCCAAAAACATCCCGATCAATACGACTGCCAATAAGCCAAGACCACTCACACCACCAATCTTGGCGCCGCGAGGGATCGACATCCCTCGACGGTCTTCAACGTTGTCGCTTTGTCGGCTATCCCTCCATCTCATTTTGTCCCCCCTTCAGCAAGAATCCTTGAACATCGAGGTAGCCTTAATGCTGCAATAAACCTTGCCAAACGGACACCGGTGAGCCAGCCGGAAAGGCTTCAGGGCGAACCTTTCATCGGATGAGCACGTGCATTCCCGACACCTGCTGGAGTTCACTTTCGGTGACGTCTTCCCTTACCCTTAAGAAGTCAAATCAATCGCCGTCCAAAGCCTTGAAGAGCGGTTTACCTATGTCCGTTTATGCAATGATGAGGTCAAAAAACTACTCCTTGAGATTGATCAGAATATGTCCCTCTTGCACCTTAAGATCTGCTACGCCATCGGAGAACAATTTCCAAAAACCATCCTCAGCACCGAATTCCTTCACTAAATTCCTGTTCTTTAAGTTGCCGAGCCATGCATTCGGTAAAGGGATTCCGCCAAGAGAAACCCCTTTCAGCGCAATGACCGGTCTCCCATTCTCAAACCCTAAAATTACACCCAGATTAAGACGGAGTGTTTTGCCTCCAAGGATCGGAATCTCTTCGTCCATAGGAACGACCAGCTTGACGCTTATCAGATTTTCTGAAAGGTCAATCGCAACCCGTTGAGCAACTTCAGGATTATTCGCAATGAGTGCATTCAATTCCTTTTCCGTGAGGCTGATCTCCCGCTTCGCCCCTTCTTCAGAATAGGGTTCCGGTTCAAGCGGAGCCCCTTTGTCCTGTCTCTTTTTCTTCAGTACAACCGGGCCTTTGTTTGCCGTTGCTTCCAGTTTGGCCATTTTTGAATCCAGAGCTTTTTGCTCTTTGATGGTCAATGCTGTCGGTGTAAACTTGGAAGCATAAATATTATGTTTCACCCACCAAACGGTGAGAAGAGCCGTAACGAGAATGACCAGCGCCAGAACCCCCAGTACTTTCCGAAGGCCAAACCGGGATTTTTTGACAACGGGCTCAGGCACGTTTTTATCGCTCATAAACTTACCATACACCATTTCCACTCAAGAATAAAGGGTTGGGAAGACAGTAAATAAATAGAATAGGGATAGAGAGCATCATTGTTGACCGAGCCTAATATCTTCCTCAATCCAATTTCGCACCCAATTTTGTGTTGATTAATCGCACAGGATATTCTATGGTTTAGAAGTGCCCCACCCGAAAAAGATGAACCCTCCGTGAGAAGAAGAGCGGAAAACGACAGGCTTTGACAAACCTTTATTAAATGAGAAGATAAACGACCTTTTGAAGGATACAATCTGGCGGTCTGACCTTTTCCTTCTTCCAAGGTTTTCTTGTCTTGACAGAGTTGATCCTTTCCCTACAATTTTCTTTTTAATTTCTTGGAATTATGATACGCTCTATCTGTAAAGGCGCAGAAACATCAACCTGTTGAGAAAGGAGGAAGGAAGATATGCTGAAAGAATTTAAAGAGTTTGCAATGAAGGGGAATGTTTTGGACATGGCAGTGGGGATCGTGATCGGGGCAGCCTTTGGGACGATCATTGGTTCATTGGTCGCGGATGTCATCATGCCGCCGATCGGCTTGCTTCTGGGGAACGTGGATTTCTCCAACCTCTTCTTGGTTCTTAAAGAGGGGAAGGTGGCTGGACCCTATGCCTCACTTGCGGCAGCAAAGGCCGCAGGCGCTGTCTCCATGAACATCGGTGTCTTCATCAACACCATCATCAATTTCATCATCCTGGCGTTTGCCATTTTCCTGCTGATTCGGAGCGTCAACCAGTTGAAGCGAAAGGAGCAGGCTCCCCCTGTGGTCCCCACGACGAAAGACTGTCCGCACTGTCTCACAGCGATTCCAATGAAGGCAACCCGGTGTCCTCATTGCACCTCTGAATTGAAGGTCGCCTAAGAATGATGGTTTCGTAAAGAGTCGTCTCACCGGTGAAAACCGGTGTCCATCGTTTTTATAATTATCTGAAATTACTGGATTCCACCTGGAGTTTACCCCGTACTTGATACGGGGCCGGAATGACGATCATTAGCCTTTTTCGACTTTTTACGATTTGATCAAGAATGGCTTTGAGGGTAAACTTTTTGTCTGATGTGAAGACAAAACTGAAAGGGATATGGAAACACTGCTCGGAATAGCTGTGGGCATCGGTCTGAGCGCAGCATGTGGCTTCAGAGTTTTTGTCCCCTTGCTTGTCATGAATCTCGCCTCACTCAGCGGACTCCTTCATTTGTCCTCTGGATTCGGGTGGATTGGGAGCTCCTATGCGACCATAGCCTTTTCCACGGCAACGATTGTTGAAGTCCTCGGATATTACATTCCCTGGCTTGATCATGTTCTGGATCTTGTCGCTACCCCCGCTGCAGTCATTGCAGGGACCGTTGCGACGGCTTCAATGGTTACCGATCTGTCTCCCTTTCTGAAATGGACGCTGGCACTCATTGCCGGGGGTGGGATCGCAGGGTTAGTGCAGGGAACGACTGTTGCACTCCGCGCAAAATCGTCAGTCTCAACGGGAGGGATAGGGAATCCTTTGATTTCCACCCTGGAACTGGTCGGATCAATTATCACAGCCCTGCTTGCTATCCTTGTCCCAATTCTCTGCCTCGCTCTCATCGCGTTTCTTTTTATTTTTGTCATCCGCAAAGCGGGTCGGTTCATATTTGGGAGAATAAAGACGACTTAGAGGTAAATACTGTGGCTGTGACGGAGGGAGAGAGACACCACATGGAATTCGGGGAGGAATGCTTATGCATCTCATATGGACGATCTTAATTGGTCTGGTCGCGGGAGCTATTGCAAAACTCATCATGCCAGGAAAGGATCCCGGTGGATTGATTATTACGATTCTCCTCGGGATCGCTGGATCTCTGATAGCAACCTATCTCGGACATCTCATCGGTTGGTATCAGGCTGGCCAGTCTGCAGGTTTCATTGGAGCGATTATAGGCTCGATCTTAATTTTATTGATCTACCGCCTGATCAAGAGAAAGCAAGCCTGACGGCTTCTCAGCGAGAGAATTCGGGAATTAACCCCCTTTACGGGAACCT
>DATIGG010000434.1:0-6656 GCA_035454825.1 Thermodesulfobacteriota bacterium
GTTGAATGGCAAGATCATTGAGCAGGTGCCCTCCAACCCGGACCGGTTAGCCGAGGTTGAGCCGGTTTACGAGGACCTGGAGGGATGGAATAAAGATGTCGAGGGAGTGAGAGAGTTTAGAGGCCTGCCAAAGAAGGCTCAGCATTACCTCCGGAGGATTGAGAAGTTGACTCAGACAAAAATTATGATGATCTCCACAGGCTCCGAGAGGAATGAGACCATTGGAGTGAAAGACCCCTTTAGTAAAAAATCTACCTGATTTCCACCTCTTTGATTAAGAGAGTATGACTATCGATGTTAGACAATAGACCGGAAAGGGGAAATGCCAAGAGATCATACAAGAGACGTGTCAGTATCAATAAAATCTTTTCACCGACGACAGAGACTAAGCACTGGCGCCGACTGAGGAAAAGTCTGAAGTCTGAAGGTCAAGTGTCTGATTTCCACCTTTTCCAACCTGATTTCGCTTGACAAGATAATAGGTTTTCCTTTAACCTTTGATATTACGGGCCGTTAACTCAGACGGTAGAGTATCTGCCTTTTAAGCAGAGAGTCGTGGGTTCAAGTCCCGCACGGCCCACCACTGAACGAACTGGAAGACTGGAACGATGGAGTGATGGAATAATGGGTTAGATTATTCCATTATTCCAACATTCCACTATCGTATTTTAATAACGAGGTCCCCATCGTCTAGAGGCCAAGGACACTGGCCTTTCACGCCGGCAACAGGGGTTCGAATCCCCTTGGGGACGCCAAATTAGTCAAGAGGAATTAATCCACGTTAATTCCTCTTTTTTGTAGCCTGGAGGCTATGGCATTGCTTTTCAGAATGAGGCCAAGGCCATCCCGGTTTCTCACCGGGACAACAGGGGTTCGAATCCCCTTGGGGACGCCAACGTAATTACGCAAAAGCCCTGGCCGAGGTCAGGGCTTTTGCGTTTGTAAAGGCATGAGGAAATGAAGCATTCTGTGGACAGGGCGCCTTACGCAGCGTAACGGATAACCTCCAATTCTGCTGCCGTGTGAGCCTATAATTGACTCTATGATGAAAACGACATGAACCATTCATGCCTTTTGTTCTTGAAGCTTTTCCTGAACCCAGAGATTAACAAGGGCATCAGCGGATATTCCTTGTTTCATAGCGAGAGACTGAAGTCTCTCGGCGAGCCTTTTATCGAGTGAGTAGTAGACTACCTCGGACTGGATGTCCACATCGAAAGAAGCTTTTCTGGTTTGCAAAAACATGGCCGTCATTCCCCTCTTCAGCTCTCTGAATCACACTCCCCAATATCTCTCGCTGGGAGAAGCCATGGGGGAAGGCCTTCTTACCGTCACAGAGGTGAGTCAGATTGGGGCAGTCCCGGAATTGAAGGTGGTCAATAAGTCAGAAATTCCTGTCCTTCTCCTCGACGGTGAGGAGCTTGCTGGAGCCAAGCAGAACAGAGTCCTCAACACCACGATCCTGCTCATGGAGAATTCGCAGACTATTATTCCGGTCAGTTGTACAGAGCACGGGAGGTGGGATTATTCCACACCTGCCTTTGCAGAATCCGGAAGCATCATGAGCCATAACCTCAGGGCTAAGAAAGCCTCTTCTGTCCATCAGACCCTGAAAGAAGGGATGAGCTATCGGGGCGATCAGGCCGAGGTCTGGGACGGGATCCACAATCTCTCTATAGAGGCCAGGGTGCACTCCCGGACCGCGGCCATGAGAGATGTATTTGAGGACAAGAAGCCAGACCTCGATGGGTATTTAAAGGCTTTCCAATACGTTCCTCACCAGAGAGGGATCCTTGTCATGATCAATGGAAGGGTCATGGGGCTCGACATCC
Source organism: Thermodesulfobacteriota bacterium (assembly GCA_035454825.1). Taxonomy (GTDB): domain Bacteria; phylum Desulfobacterota; class BSN033; order BSN033; family UBA1163; genus DATIGG01. The sequence continues at coordinate 1,833 of DATIGG010000434.1, forward strand.
TTTCCCTTGAAGCTGTCTATGAGACCCTTCATCCAAAGTTGGTCAAGAGTTATGCCATGGATGCCCTTCTTCAGCAGAAGAAGAAAGTGGATAACGGTTCAGTGGACAACGGCAGAGCATTTATCGAGGAAGCCCGGCAATGCAAAGAGGAAAAGTTCAAGTCCATTGGTCATGGGTGGGACCACCGATTTGAAGGACCAAACATCGTAGGTTCCGCTCTTGTCCATGAGGAGAAGGTAATCCACATGGCCTTCTTTGGGATAACCGAGAGCGAAAAAGTTGGGAGGATGTCTTCGGCCAGCCGTAGAAGACGGTATAGGGTTTAAGGAGGGAGGCCAGGAGATGTGGCTCAGGGCCTAAGGCAGGCTTTCCTTGATGCTTTCAATCCGTGCGACGGGGTCTATGCAGGAGACGAGCCGTTAGGCCCCACCCCAACCCTGCCCCCCGCCCCTGAATGGGAGGGATATCGTTATGTTCCTCCCCTTTCAAGGGGGAGGTCAGGAGGGGGATGGGGGTCTGTCGAGGTAACGTTGCTATGTTTTCTCTATTATGGACTTGTTACTAATTGAATCCGATCTTCTACCTAAAGGAAGTTTAAAAGTGGGGTTAGTAGTCGCAACCCATGAAAGCGCAAAGTGGCAGGATTTCAGCCCTTTCTGGTAAATTATTTGCCATCTCATCCTTTTCCTAAAATTAAAACGTATTAAAATCAAATCGTTAGAAATTATCCTGTGGCACAATAAATGCAGGTTCGACTCATTGTTCTATTTCTGGTAATGTGTCGCCATCCCCCATCAGAGTTTTTATGAGGCAGCACTGGTCACAGGATAGATATATCGAGGCATACTGGTTTGCAGCGGATGCGCACCGAAACCAGCCAGTGCCGCGAACCGATCTGCCCTACATCATATCAGGCGCATAAGAAATGAATCTTGGGTTATCGAATCCGTCCCCCGATCCTTCCAAAATGATTGACGAGGTGTGTGATGGGCATCAAAAATATCTACGAACGGTTTATCTGGTTTGACAGCCAGGTTAGGGGAAAGAAGTATCCCAACACCACCTCGCTGGCCAACCAGTTTGAGATCTCCACGAAGACAGCTCAGCGGGACATTGATTTTATGAGGGACCGGCTCTATTGTCCTCTCGAGTATGACGTTAGCCAGAAGGGATATTACTACGAGGACGACACCTTTACCCTGCCGATGGTCTATCTCTCCGCTGAAGAGCTTTCCTCTCTCTTGATGGCAAGAAAAATACTTCAGGACGTGAGTGGTGGATATCTCGGCGATGAAATCTCTTCCATCCTTGAGAAAATTACAAACGTCCTCAATAAGCACATGGCCAGGGGGAATCAGATCGACGATGCCTTTTCCTTCCAGCTCATTGAATACTCTCCGGTAACAGAACAGGTATTTAAAGCCGTTCTGGAAGCCTGCCTGAAGAGGAATCAGTTGAAATTCACTTACTATTCGCCTGCCAGGGATGAAAAGAGCGAGAGGACAGTCGATCCTTATCACCTGTTTAATTACATGGGAACCTGGCATCTCATTGCTTATTGTCACCTGAGAAAATCGGTAAGGGACTTTGCCCTGGGAAGGATCACCCAGGCGGCAATTTTGCAGGAGAACTTCGAAAGGCCTTCGAACTTCAATATGAAGGATTTCTTCCAAACTTCCTTTGGAATCTATAAAGGTAAATCGATCAAAGATGTCACTCTTCGTTTTTCGCCGATCAAATCCAGATGGATTAGAGACCAGGTATGGCACAAGGACCAGAAGACGAAAGTGCTTGAAGATGGTTCCCTTGAACTGACTTTTCCTGTGGCCGATTTTTCCGAGATCAAGATGGAGATCTTGAAGCACGGCGACATGGTCGAGGTCATCAAACCCAAAAGCCTCAGGGAATTGATAAAAGCTGAAGCCAAAAGCATCGCCGATATTTATTGACTGCATCTTTCGGCCCCCACGACGTTACTGGATCCTCCGTGGAGCAAATCCATCTCATCAACCGTCTAAGAGTCCAAAGTACGTCGAGATTGTAATTTCTGTTTTTACTCCGCAATCCACAATCCACAATCCGCAATCCGCAATCAAAGAACCTATGACACTTCCTGGGGGAGGTTCCTGTGTATAATGATGTCATAATAAAAAGCTTAAATGGGGGAGGGAACATGACCAAGAAAGAGCCATTAATCGTAAGTAACTACAAAGAGTTACAAGACTTAAACAAAAGGTATCTCAAGATTCAGAGAAGATTAGAAAAGACCAGAAGCAGCATCACTCAGCTTGAGCTCAAAGAACATCTGGACGACTTGAAGGAGGAGATGGGATGGAAACTCCTTGACCTCGGAGAATACGAAAACGGGTTGGCTCTCTACAAATCTCTACCCTGGGAGACCCATGGCGAAGGAAAGTACAACGGAATGGTCAGAGCACTTGTGGAGATGCAATATTACGATGAAGCCAGGAGATTACTGGAAAAAGGTTTAAAGGAGTTCCCGGAATCTTATGTACTCTGGATTGCCAGAGGGGTATTAGACCAGAGGCTGGGATACAACCTTGAGTCCCTTCGATGCTTCCAATTTGCCCTCAAGTATACTCCTGAAGGACAATCCGAGGCTCTCTTTAATGTTGCTTCAGCCCTGAGCGAGTTAGGCCATCGTGAAGAAGCATTGAAAGTACTTCAAGACCTCGTCCGGAAACACCCGGAAGAAGCAAGATACCTTGTGGGATTAGCAGCCTGTTCCCTGGACATGGGGTATCCAAAAGACGCGGTCAAATATTACCGGATGGCCAGAAAGACTGGATACTCCACCGCGGGCATCTACCAGGGACTCTGCTGCGCATATAGTGACATGGGTTTAAAGAAGGAAGCGATGGAAGAGGCCCTGGAGGGGCTCACGAAGTTTCCCGATGAAGATCCCGGCTTATATGAAAACATGGGAGAGTTGTACTTAGAGATGGGCTGGATCAATGAATCAAGGGATATTCTGAATGAGGGGTTGAAGAGATTTCCAAAGGATGAGGGAATAAAGGAGATGCTTTCAAAGGTCGATGATAAATCAGATGACCCTGGAGGCAACAAACCAACCCTCCCTGGGCTGATACTGTTCATGGCTTTGCTTCATAAGAAATTTGGAAAGAGAAAGCCCTGAAGGTTCTCCCTCTCAAGCACGCCCTATATCGCATTTTAAGATAACAGTGCAGAGTTTGAGGATGAATAAGCATCCCTTTTCCCAGATATACAGATATCTTTGCTCTTACTGCAACTACCTTGTTGAGACAGAGGGGCCGTGGCCTTTCAGGAGAGAGGAGAAAGCGAGGCAATCTTACGAGTGCCTGTACGATGCATGCTCAGGTCCAATTCATGGCCTCATGGCCAGAGTTTATTGTTCCCACTGCGACAAAATGAAGGAATACCCATTCGTTCAATACGCAGAACCGCTGCGTAATCTCTCCGGGATCTGGTGGACCGACGTCCCCAGAAAGACGAGACTGACCTGCCACAAATGCAAGAACCTGGTTTATCTCATCCTCCCTCCGGGAGAAGTGAGATGCCTAAGGTGCAAGACAGGGACCTTTGATCTTTACGAACCAATGGCCAGAGAGGAAACAGAGTGTTTTCCAGTTGCCCCTCCTAACTTACCCCTGAGGGTGAGGCAAAACGGAAAGACGATTCGTATTCCAAAGCCCTTCATTGTGATCGATTCCCAGGAGCATATGGGCTACAAGTTTGAGAGATTTACGAACTGGTTTTCAGGGACGATCCGCAAAAGACTGCCCGCAGGGGATTATACCCTTCAGGGCATGGAAGATGAGGTGATCGTCGAGAGAAAAACCCTTGCCCGTACTTGATAAGGAGCCGGAATGACTATAACGATCTGGAAAAGGGCGCTACGAAAGCTGGAGTATCTTGACCTGGCAACGACTTTGAATGACTTAAAGGTACCCCCGAGCAACCGGCTTCATGAGCTGGAGAGAGAACGGAAGGGACAGCTTTCAATCTCCATAAACGACCAATGGAGAATATGCTTTCGATTTATCGACGGTGACGTTTATGATGTCGAGATAGCGGATTATCATTGAGGAGAGCGTGTTATGAGCATTCCGAACACAAGGGAGAGGGAGGTTCGTCCAACGCATCCCGGCGAGATGCTGCGTGAGGACTTTATGCCAGATTACAGACTGACCGTATCGGGGATCGCAAAGGCCCTGGGGGTTTCGCGACAGACGGTCAACGAGCTATTGCGCGAACGACGGGCGGTCAGCCCCGAGATGGCGCTGCGCCTTGCACGTCTCTTTGGAAATACGCCCGAGTTCTGGCTAAACGCACAGCGGGCCGTTGATCTGTGGGACGCGACAAGGACCGCGCGTAGGAAAATCGAAAAGATTTCGCCTCTGCGTGCAGCATGATCCTCAGAGCACAATAGGAACCACCCGTTTCAAGAGCAGACAGGGCGAAGCGTGCGAACTCATAAGAGGGCTCCCAAGGTTATGGACGGTGGAAATTAAGTATGGTGTCCCCGGAATCGGACGCTGAGGTCAAAAGCTTGAAAGCCGTAACTAAAAAAGGTACAATTGTGCCTGCTATGAGTACACCGAGAGCCGAGATCCTATCCGCGACTTTGTTTGGCAAAACCCGACGGGCCGTTCTATCCTTGCTTTACAGCCATGTCGATGAAGCCTTTTACCTGCGCCAGATCACCCGTGTAGCTGGCGTTGGCCTGGGTGCAGTTCAGCGGGAATTGCAACAGCTATTGAACGCAGGGATCTTTCTGCGGACGGTCCGGGGACGGCAGGTTTATTTCAGTCTCTTGCATAC
>DATIGG010000435.1:0-8312 GCA_035454825.1 Thermodesulfobacteriota bacterium
GGAATGGCATTCCTCCAAAACCGGCAGGACCTATGACCTCTTTGACACACCGATCACGGGTCCAGACGGAACCTTATGCAAATTACAGTTCATCCGTGACATTAGCGACCGAAAGAGCTCTGAAAAGGCGCTCCGGCAGAGTGAAGAACGTTATCGCATGTTAGTGGAGACCATGAACGAAGGGTTGGGAGTGCAGGATGAAAATGGCGTGTGGGTCTATGTGAATGATAGGCTCTCCGAAATGCTGGGGTATTCCCAGGAGGAAATGATAGGGCGGCCGTTGTCCTCCTTTCTTAGCAAAGAGGACCAGATCGTATACAAGGAACAGGTAGGCAGGCGAAGAAGGGGAGAAATTAAAGCCTATGAGCTTCCGTGGCTCAAAAAAGACCAGCAGACCATTTTAACCCTTGTCTCTCCCAGACCGATTTTTGACGAGCGGAGACAATTCAAAGGCAGCTTTGCCGTCGTGACTGATATCACAGAACGGAAACAAGCGGAGGAGGCATTGAAGGAATCAGAGAAGCAGCTTCGCTCGCTCTCCTCCCAACTTCTGACGGCTCAAGAAACCGAACGTAAGCGAATTTCGAGAGAACTCCATGATGAATTGGGACAATCCCTAACGGTCATGAAACTCCGGCTCAATTTTATCGAAAAGAACCTGTTGAAACCCCAAACGGAGCTCAAACAGGAATGTGAAAACGGAGTCCAGTATATTGATCAGGTCATTGAGAATATCCGGCGCCTTTCAAGGGACTTGAGCCCCACCATCCTCGATGATTTCGGCCTCTCGGCAGGCCTTCGATGGTTGATCAGTAACTTTGCGAAGAGTTATACGATCAAGGTGATTCTCAACATGATCGACGTCGATTCTTTAGTCCCCCCGGATTCTCACGTCGTCGTCTACAGAACCGTACAGGAGGCCTTAACGAATATTGGAAAGCACTCCCGCGCAAAGACTGTGTCGATCGCCATCCAGCGAAATGGGGGTGAGGTTCTATTTTCCATCGAAGATGACGGAATCGGGTTTGATGAGTGGACAACGACTGCAAAGACCCCTGAAAAAAGGGGCCTGGGTTTGGCAACCATGAAAGGACGCGTACAGATGGTTGGAGGAGTCCTTACCATATGGACTAAAGAAGGAAAGGGAACTCGAATAACATTAAGCATTCCAAGCAAGCAAGGAGTAACTTCATAATGGCCCCATACCGCATTATGCTGGCTGATGATCACGTTTTGGTCCGCCAGGGCCTGAGAAGAATTCTTGAAGGAATGGCCGATCTGGAAGTTATTGGGGAAGCCAATGATGGTCTCGAGCTTCTCAATCTCTTGAACCAGTTGACTCCTCACATGGTGATCCTCGACATCTTCATGCCAAACCTCCGGGGTATTGAAGCGATTCATGAGATCAAAAAAGTCCATCCCGATGTGAAAGTATTGATCCTAACGATGCATAAGGATAGGGAATATCTTTACTTAGCCCTCTCTGCCGGGGCAAAAGGCTATTTGCTTAAGGAAGACGCGGATAAGGAACTCTTTTCTGCGATTGAGAAAGTGCGACATGGCAAGACCTATATATCCCCTCACTTCTCAGACGGGGTCTTCGATGATTTGGTGCAAATGGGCAAAGGGGACACCAAAGCCATCCTTGAGATTGACCCATTGACACCCCGCGAGAGAGAGGTTTTGAAACTCATTGCTGAAGGAAAATCGAGCAAAGAGATTGCGCATCTTCTGTTCATCAGCGTTCCCACCGCCAATAATCATCGTGCGAATATTATGGAGAAACTGAACCTGAATAAAGCCACTGATCTCGTCAAATACGCCATCCGAAAAGGTTACATTTGAATTGTTAATTGCGGATCTCGGATTTCGGAATTGAAAACTGCATCTTTGGTCCATGCACAAATCAGTCAGTCTTCATATTCTCTGACTCTTTCGGTCCATTTCAATCTACATCCCTAACCTTTTCCAGATGAATTCGTGAGAAGTCGCCAAACCATCCCTGTGTCCTTCCATTTGAAACGAATGATCTGCCCATTTCAACATGTTTCAGCTCCTTCACTCCATTCAAGAGGACAAACCATAACTTACTTGTCCGCGTTCGTTATTGCCGGATAGTTATTTCTAATCATTCCGAAATGATTATTTCTAACGATTGATCACGGACCCTCCCCCTGATATAAAGGAGCCGTTAACTGAGGAGAAATCTTTTATGGCTCATTACCACATTGTCTTAGCAAATAACCATGCTCCTCTCCGGGAATGTTTAAAGAGGATCCTTAGCGGAAATTCTGACTTAGAGGTCATCGGAGAGGCCGGAGATAGCCTCGAACTTCTTAACCTCTTGAATTTAGGCAAAGTCCCTGCCCACATGGTCATTCTTGACCTATCCCTGCCAAATCTTACAAGAGACGTGATCCATAAACTCAGAGCGATTCAGCCTGACGTCAGAGTACTGACGTTGAGCATGCACAAAGACAGGGAATATTTCGGTCAAGCCATCATTAATGGTGCGGAAGGCTATCTCCTCAAAGAGAATGTGGATAGGGAACTCTTACCCGCCATAGAAAAGATTAGACGGGGAGGAGTTTACATTCCGTCAGGCATTCTACCCAATTAACCTGGGATCCAACAGTGGGTCGAGGTTTCGGGTCAGAACTTGGGTAGACATCGGAGGAAAGAGAGTATTCAACCCATCTTAAAATCTTAAGGGAAAGGGGGATGATTAACTTTTATGGAGATTACACGAAGGACTTTTCTAAAAATTTCGGGAGCCACAGCTGCAGGGACCATGATTGGGGGGTTGGGATTTGATCTCTCTCCCGTGGCATCCTTTGCCCAGGGTCTCCGGATCAAAGGGGCCAAGGAAACCACCACGATCTGCTGTTTCTGTTCTGTAGGGTGTGGAATCATCGTCCATACGGATTCAAACGGGAAGGTTGTGAATGCCGAGGGAGACCCTGATCACCCTATCAGCGAAGGAGCCTTATGTGCCAAGGGGGCCTCAAGTTATCAAATTGCGGTTAACTCAAATCGCCTTCAGAAGGTCCGCTATCGCGCCCCTTACAGCAACAACTGGAAAGAGGTCAGTTGGGAGTGGGCCCTGAACAAGATCGCAGCCAACATCAAAAAGAGCCGGGACGAAAGCTTCATCGTAAGGAATCCGAGAGGCCAGCTCGTCAACCGGGCCCATGGGATCGCCTCGGTCGGAAGCGCTGCTCTCGACAACGAAGAATGCTGGCTCTACCAGAAGTTCCTCAGGGGTATAGGGCTCATGTACATTGAGCACCAGGCCCGGATCTGACACAGCGCGACGGTAGCGGCTCTGGGAGAGTCGTTCGGACGTGGCGCGATGACCAATCATTACATCGACTTTAGGAACTCCGATGTGATTTTGAACATGGGCGGCAACGTCGCCGAAAACCATCCCGTCTCCTTCCGGTGGATCCAAGCGGCCAAAGACAGAGGGGCCATCTTCATCCACGTGGATCCTCGTTTTACCCGGACTTCGGCGAAGGCCAATATCCACGCTCGGCTCCGGTCCGGAACCGACATTGCCTTCCTGGGTGGAATGATCAAGTATATCCTGGAGAATAGTCTTTACGATGAGTTCTATCTCAAGCATTACACCAATGCCTCTTTTACCGTAACTCCTAAATATGGCTTTGATGACGGCCTCTTCGCCGGCTATAACCCGAATCATCGGGAATATGACAGTTCCTTCTGGGCTCTGGAAAAGGATGAAAAAGGGATTTCGAAACGCGATATGACCCTTCAAAACCCCCGGTGTGTCTTCCAAATTCTAAAGAAACACTATTCCCGCTATACATTGGAGAAAGTGACAGAGATTACGGGAACGCCCGCAGCCGACCTTGAAAAGGTCTATAAGGCCTATGCGTCAACCGGAGCATCTGACAAAGCCGGGACGATCTTGTACGCCATGGGATGGACCCAGCACACAGTGGGTGTCCAGAATATTCGCGCCATGTCGATCATTCAGTCTCTCCTCGGAAACATGGGGATTGCAGGGGGCGGAGTGAACGCCCTTCGAGGAGAATCGAATGTACAAGGTTCAACCGATCAGGGATTGCTTTTCCACATCCTCCCCGGATATCTTCCCATCCCCAGGGGGCAATGGGCGACCCTGGCAGACTATAACAAGACAACTCCCGCGAGCAAAGATCCTCGAAGCGTCAACTGGTGGAAAAACAGACCGAAATACATGGCCAGCTTCTTGAAATCCATGTACGGCGAAAAGGCCGCCAGGGAGAACGACTTCGGCTATGCCTGGTTGCCCAAACCAGGCCCTGTCCGGGACGCTTCCTGGCTGAATCTCTTCGACGAAATGTACAAGGGAACTTTCACGGGTTTCTTTGCATGGGGCATGAACCCCGCCTGCTCGAGTGCCCACGCCGGCAAAGTTCGAGAGGCCTTGACTCGATTGGACTGGATGGTCAACGTCAACCTCTTTGACAACGAAACCGGTTCCTTCTGGAAGGGACCGGGCATGAATCCTAAGAACATTAAGACCGAGGTCTTCATGTTGCCGTGTGCAGCCTTCATGGAGAAAGAGGGTAGCATCAGCAACAGTGGCCGCTGGATGCAGTGGCGCTATAAAGCAGCTAACCCACCAGGAGAAGCCCGACCCGATGGTGATATCATCTATGAGCTCTTTAAGAAGGTTCGAACCCTCTATGTTAAAGAGAAGGGAGTTTTTACGGAACCCATCCTGAACCTAACGTGGGAGTATGAAACCAATGGCCATTTCGATATCCACAAGGTTGCCAAGGAAATCAACGGGTACTTTCTGGAAGACATTCCTGAACATCCGGTAGACAAAAAACCCTATAAAAAAGGAACCCTGGTCCCAAACTTTGTTTATCTGCTGGACGATGGCCGAACCTCTTGCGGAAACTGGCTCTATTCTGCCAGCTATACCGAGGCGGGAAACATGGCCGCACGGAGAAAGAAGACCGATCCGACGGGATTGGGTCTTTACCCTGAATGGTCCTGGTGCTGGCCGCTCAACCGCAGAATCATCTATAACAGGGCCTCCGTCGATTTGGACGGAAATCCTCGCAATCCGAGTCGCGCACTCCTGAAATGGGATGCCAACGAAAAGCGATGGTCCGGGGACGTGCCTGATAATGCCGTTCCTCCCATGGGCACAGAAGGGGTCTACCCGTTTATCATGAAGCCTGACGGTGTGGCATCGATCTTCGGGCCCGGGTTGAAGGACGGTCCTTTTCCTGAACACTATGAGCCTCTCGAATGCCCGATTGAGAAGAACCTGATGTCGAACCAGAAGATTAATCCTGTGCTCATGATTTTTGACGCAGGACCGGATAAGTTCCTGACCTGCGATCCGAGATACCCTTTTGTGTGCTCTACCTACCGGGTGACCGAACACTGGCAAACCGGGGTTCTGACCCGGTGGCTCCCCTGGCTCATTGAGGCTGAGCCGCAGATGTTCTGTGAGATGAGCTTGGAACTGGGCAAATTGAGAGAGATCAAGAATGGCGACCGGGTATTGGTCGAAACACCCCGGGGAAAGATTGAGGCTGTGGCTATCGTGACCTCGCGCTTTAAACCGTTCAACATCGCAGGACAGACGATTCACCAAATCGGAATCCCCTGGCACTTTGGCTGGCTCCATCCAAAGGATGGGGGGGACAGCGCCAACCTGCTGACCCCAACGATTGGGGACCCTAATACTATGATCCCGGAATCGAAGGCCTTTATGGCCAACGTCAAAAGAATAGCCCCGAAACAGGCTACCCAAAAAGGTTAAGGGAGGTGATGATTGATGACAGAAGGAAAATCTATCTTCATTGATACGACGAAGTGTACGGCCTGCAGGGGCTGTCAGATCGCCTGTAAACAGTGGAACCAACGAGCAGCCGAAAAAACAATCAATCGAGGGAGTCACCAGAATCCTCCAGACCTCTCTTACAACACATGGAAACTGGTTCGATTCAGTGAGACTCCCGGGGACGAGGTCACCTGGTACTTCTTCCCGGATCAATGCCGCCACTGCATCCAGCCGCCATGCAAAGAGAAAGCAGATGGAAAGGCCAAGGGAGCGGTCATTCTGGATGATAAGACAGGAGCTGTCATTTACAATCCCAAAGTGAAGATCAAGGCCGCAGAATTCAAGGAAATCCGTGAGGCATGTCCCTATGACATTCCAAGGATGAGCCCTGCAAAAGGAGTCATGGGAAAATGTACGCTCTGTTTTGACCGAACCCAGGAAGGCATGCTCCCCGCCTGCGTCAAGACCTGTCCTACAGGGGCAATGAGTTTTGGAGACCGGAAAGAGATTCTCGAAAAGGCGAACAAAAGACTTGAAGCGGTGAAGGGAAAATATAAAGAAGCGATGCTGACAAACCCTGAGGATGTCCGAATCATGTATCTCCTGATCGACGATCCTAAAAAATATCACAAATTCGCTGTGGCAGAGAATGCGATGGGAATCACGAGGAAGATGGCACTCAAACGGATCTTTCAGCCCCTAACAAGTATTCGACAAATCATCGGATAATCTCAAAAATATTTGAAATTTCTCTAAGTATACCCTCCCCCTTCGATGGGGGAGCTTGCTATATTATAGGGAGGGGATAGCTTAATAGAAAAGGCTATACTCTTTCTTGTAGATTTGTTAAGCGAGTTGGTTAAGGACAAATCGAAGAAAGGAGTATAGCCGTGAGAATAATTAAAACAAAGAAACAGCAGATCGTCAATGGGAAAACGCTTTTGGTTGCGGTAGATCTTGCAAAGAAGAAGCACATGGGATATTACCGCTGTCCCGATGGGACCGATATCAAGCCCTTTGAATTTTCGAATAATCATGAGGGACATCAGAAGTTTTATGATCGTATTTGCCAGGCGAAGGCGGCCCATCATCTGGAGGAAGTGGTGGTGGGGTTTGAATCGACTGGAGTTTATGGGGAGCCTTTGATTCATTTCCTGAATCACAAAGGGATCAAGCTGGTTCAGGTCAATCCACTGCATACGAAGCGGATGAAAGAACTGGAGGGGAATTCTCCGGACAAGACGGATCGAAAGGATCCCAAGGTGATTGCGGATATTATGGAACTGGGCCATTTTTTGACCGTGGTCATCCCAGAAGGGGTTTCGGCAGAGCTTCGCAGATTGACCCAGGCCAGGGAGCGAAGTGTAGAGAGGCGGACCGCCTTTTATAATCAGCTTCAAGATCTGGTTTTTATTGTCTTTCCGGAATTTTTGGAGGTGATGAAAGATATCAAGACACGAAGCGCTCAATATCTTTTGCGCCATTATCCGACGCCCCAGGCAATGCTTCAGTGTGACGTGGAAAAGTTGAGTTCGGTTCTGAGACGAGTAAGTTGTGGGAAACTCGGGAGACAACGAGCTGAAGTCCTTTATGAGGCTGCCGGTCGATCGGTAGGAATTCAGGAGGGTCAGAGATCGATTCTCCTTGAGATCGAGGAGATCCTTGGGGGAGTTGAAAGGGGTGAATGTTTTATAGGGACGCTTGAGAGAGAAATGCGCCGTTTTCTTGAGCAGGTCCCTTATAGCCGGTCGATTCTTTCGGTGAAAGGGATTAAAGCCGTGACGGCAGCGGGTCTGATTGGGGAGGTGGGAGATTTTCGTAAATTCCGTACCGTCTCGGAGCTCCTGAAGCTGGCAGGTTTGGATCTGTTTGAGATCAGTTCGGGAAATTACAAGGGGAACCGTCATATCACCAAGCGGGGCCGATCTCTGTTGAGAAAGCTTCTTTTCTTTGCCTCTCTGAATATGATTCGCAAAGGAGGCGTGATGCGCGAGCCTTATCAGAGATATATTGGGCGAGGAATGCCCACGCATAAAGCCTTGGTGGCCATTTCTCGGAAGCTTTTGAGAATTCTCTTTGCTTTGGTTCGTGACCATAGGGAATACGTTGTTAATTATTCAGAAAGAGAGAATTTTAAGTTAGCCGCTTGAGCAGCAAGTATCTCTTAGCGTGGAGGCGGGGAGATTATCACCTGGCCCATTAAGGCGACTGAGTCGACCTTCAGGGGGAGCCTTTCATAACTCCTCGCCTGCACCTTAGCCCCGATTAAGCAAGGTTAGGGCTCTGTTGAGACCCTCGAATCACCAGGGTTGGGCAAGGTGCTGCTCCTTTAAGAGAATTGCTCTTCTAGGAGCTAACAAAATACTCTTTCGTATTCGGTAGTAGTAATAAGGGGTTCATGACTTTTCTACATTCCGGCGGAGTTATGAGTCTCCCCCCATGCCCCCCCTCATTACTACTACGGCGGTGAACATTTTACTTGACAAAAATAAACCAGGGC